>JAJFHR010000198.1 GCA_021775515.1 Hyphomicrobiales bacterium
CTTAAAACCACGATTGATGAGTTCTTGAAACTTAAGGTTTCCGGCACGATATACCGACTATCGAAAAAATGAGCGATTTTGCGAATGATTGCACTCCTTGTGGGGTTGGACTATAAGGCGGGTAGTTAAAGAATCGAACAATTTGTTGCAGATTTTTCAACCGGATTGCGCTAAACAGCAATCCAGTTGTTAGTACTTGTTAAATTAGATGCAAGTGACAGTCATAAGACGAAGAAGGATTGGATAAGTATGCCCTGGAGCAATCAAGGCGGTGGCAACGGTGGCGGTAATCGCGGACCGTGGGGACAAGGCCCCTCATCCGGCGGACAAGTTCCCCCGGATTTAGAAGAAATTCTCAAGCGCGGGCAGGATAAGTTGAAGCAAGCCATGCCCGGAGGTTCCCTCGGCGGGCGGGGCATTGCGATTATTATTGTTCTGATTGCCGTTGGTTGGCTGGCAACCGGGTTTTATCGCGTCGAGCCGGATGAACAAGGTGTTGTCTTACGATTTGGGAAATACAGTAAAACCACCAATCCAGGCTTGAACTATCATTTGCCTTACCCGATAGAAACCGCCTACACGCCTCAGGTTTTGGCCGAGCATCAGGAAGATATCGGTTTTAGAAAACGTCAGCGCGGCACCGTTATTTCGAAGACGGATGTGCCCGATGAGAGTCTGATGTTATCAGGCGACCAGAATATTGTGGATGTTCAGTTTACCGTTCTGTGGGTTATCGCCGATGCCAATAAATACCTGTTTAATCTGGCAAATCAGCGTGAGACGGTTCGCATTGTCGCCGAGGGCGCGATGCGCGAACATGTGGGCCGGTCCCGTGGCGAAGATATTCGCACGAAAGAACGGCTTGCAGCTGAATCCACCGTCAAGGACCTGATACAGAAAACCCTTGATGGATATAACAGCGGAATATTGGTAACGGCTGTCAAACTTGAAAAGGCTGACCCGCCGCCTTCAGTTATTGATGCTTTTGAAGATGTGCAACGGGCCCAGCAGGATCAAAGAAAACTTGAGAACGAAGCTAAGTCTTATGCCAACAAACGTCTGGGTGAAGCCCGCGGCCAGTCTGCGCAGATCGTCGAAGCCGCGGAAGCTTACCGCAAACAGACAGTGGCAGAGGCGGATGGTGAAGCTCAGCGGTTTTTGTCAATTTACAATGAATACAAATTAGCCAAGGACGTTACCCGCCGGCGCATGTTCCTCGAAACCATGGAGCGCGTTTTAGCGCGTTCAAACAAGGTTATTATTGAGGGAAAAGCCGGTTCAGGTGTTGTGCCTTATTTGCCGCTGCCGGAAATTGGCAAGCGCCAAAACAACAATTAGGAGTATTGAAATTATGAAAAAGAACGTCGTACTTCTAGGTATATTGGCGATTGTGGCGATTACGCTTGCTTCCAGTGCCTTTGTAGTTCCTGAGGGCCAACAGGTTCTTGTCCTGAGGTTTGGTAAAATCGTGCGGACGGTTAACGAAGCCGGACTTTATTTCCGCACACCATTTGCAGAAGAGGTTGAATATCAGGAAAAACGATTGCTGACCCTGGAAATTAATGACAAGGCGGTGCAGGCCAATGATGGCCGCCGTTTTCTGGTGGCAACATTTGCCATGTTCCGCATTGCAAGGCCTAAAGAATTTAAAGAAAGCGTATCCGGTAGTCTGAATACCGCCCGCCAGCGCCTTGAAACCCGTATGGATGCTGCTTTGCGGCGTGTATATGGTGCGCGTCCGTTTGGCTCTGCTCTTTCCGGTGAACGTGAAGTCATGATGGATGAAATCCAAAGTGCGGTTTCTTCCGAAGCTGCAACCTTGGGCCTTGAATTGGTCGATGTCAGAATTAAACGGACGGATTTATTACCTGAAGTGAGTAAATCCACCTTTGACCGGATGAAATCCGAACGCCAGAAAGAAGCAGCGCAGTTTCGGGCAGAAGGCCGGGAGGCCAACCTTCGCATTAAAGCCCGGGCTGACCGTACGGCCACTGTATTGGTGGCTGATGCCAAACGAACAGCGGAAATCAAACGCGGTGAAGGTGATGCCGAGCGCAATAATATTTTCGCCAAGGCTTATGGTCAGGATGCCGAGTTTTTTGATTTTTACCGCTCTTTGAAATCCTATGAAGCAGCGTTGCAAAGAAACAACACAACGATGGTTCTTTCGCCAGATTCAGAGTTTTTCCGCTACTTTGGAGCGCAGGCCCTGCAGCCGGGTCCGAAGAAAACTCCTGCTGCGAATTGATGACGGATCTGATTGTAGCGGTTGGATTGGTTCTTGTTATTGAAGGGCTGCTGTATGCAGCCTTTCCCGAAGGTATGAAAAAAATGATGCAGCTGGCGCAAACTATGCCGGACAATTCAATGCGTACTGGAGGTCTGATTGCCGCAGCGGGTGGAATTGTGATCATATGGGTGACGCGGGTATTGATTGGCTAAACGACGAAATTTAGTTGGTGCACACAATTTTATGAACACCCGGGTCATGGATTTGACTCATTTCTCGGCCAAGTATGGCGTAGTCATATACCCAGTTTATAATGGGGAATTGGAATCGGTGAGGGAATCATCGCCAATTGTCCTATGGTAAATCAATAGTTCGTCGTTAAGGAGAGAAATAATGAGAATTGCCGCATTGCGTTTTAGCGCTGCCCGTAGCGGTGTGTTTGGTCCCATACCGCGATTGCTTGAAGGCGTTTTTCTCGCTGCTGTTATCTCAATGTTTGCCGTATTTGCCCAGGTTGCCGAAGTTAGAGCGGCCGGCCCGGATTCGGTTGCTGACCTAGCAGAGCGTCTGCAAGATGCCGTGGTTAATATATCCACCGCGCAAAATGTTAAGAGTGTCAAGAACCAAAGTCGCAGATCCCTGCCGGGGTTGCCACCTGGAAGCCCGTTTGAGGACTTTTTTGAAAAGTTTCTGGATCGCGATCAGCAGGGTAATAAGAAAAGAACTCCGCGGCGTCGCGCACCGCGCAAAGTGCGCTCCCTTGGCTCTGGGTTTGTTGTCGATGCTTCGGGGATTATCATTACCAACAATCATGTGATTGCTGATGCCGATGAAATCACTGCGAATTTCAATGATGGCACAAAACTGAAGGCAGTGGTTATCGGCCGCGACCCAAAAGTGGATGTTGCCGTCTTGCAGGTGAAGCCAACCAAACCGTTGACCGCGGTTTCTTTTGGAAATTCCAAAAAACTTCGCGTCGGTGATTGGGTGATGGCTATTGGAAACCCCTTTGGGTTGGGTGGAACCGTAACGCTTGGGATCGTTTCTGCAAGAAACCGCGACATTAATTCCGGGCCTTACGATAATTTCATCCAAACGGATGCTTCCATCAACCGGGGTAACTCAGGTGGACCTTTGTTCAACATGAAAGGTCAGGTGATCGGCATCAATACAGCAATCATTTCACCGTCTGGTGGATCAATTGGTATCGGGTTTGCTGTTCCTGCCTCGACTGCTGCACCAGTGATTTCCCAACTGCGTGAATTTGGTGAAACCCGGCGCGGATGGCTTGGCGTGCGAATTCAATCTGTCACTGACGAGATTGCCGAAAGCCTTGGCATGGACAAGAAACAGGGCGCTTTAATTGCCGATGTTAATCCCGATGGCCCAGCTTTCACCGGCGGCCTGAAGGCAGGTGATATTATTACCAAGTTTAATGGTGTTCCGGTTCCTCAAATGCGTGATTTACCACGCATCGTTGCTGATACGCCCATCGGCGAGGAAGTGGATGTTTTGATCCTGCGCAAGGGGTCTGAAAAGACCTTAAAAATAAAAATCGGACGCCTTGATGAAAAAATCAAAAAGGCTTCATTGTCTAAGGAAGAGCCTGATACGGCAAGTCCAAAACGGGTTGAGGGCCTTGGCCTGTCGCTGTCGGGTCTGACAGATGAGTTGCGCAAACAACATAAGATCAACAAAAAGGTTGCCGGTGTTGCCGTCGTTGAGGTTGACCCGGGGAGCACCGCTGCGGAAAAAGGCATCAAGGTAGGTGATGTTATCGCCGAAGTCGGCCAGGAGGTCATCAAAACTGTTGATGATGTTGAGGCCCGGGTCAAGGCACTGCGCAAACTCGGACGCAAATCAGCTCTGTTGTTAGTCGTGAACGGCAAAGGCGATCTGAGATTCGTTGCGGTAAAAATAGTCAAATAAGTAACTATTTACGATTGCAGGTAATGCAATCCTGAGCAAAAAGGCCGGTTGAAAATCAACCGGTCTTTTTTATGCAGAGACAATTTGGCCGGCAGTATAACCCTGCAAATAGAGCAGGGCAGTGAGGTCGCCATGGTTTATGGCTACATCAGCGATCTCGGCCACTTTGGGTTTGGCATGATAAGCAACACCCAGGCCGGCTTCATTTATCATGGCAAGATCATTCGCCCCATCACCAACAGCAAGCGTGTCCTCTCTAAGGCAACCACGCTGAGAAATCAGTGTCCTTAGGGCTTCAAGTTTGGCTTCGCGGCCTAGAATAGGCAGCGTGACCTTACCGGTGAGAATTCCGTTTTCGAAAATGAGAGAATTTGCATTATTGAAATCAAAACCGATCGTCTTTGCAATACGTTCGGTAAAAAAAGTAAATCCGCCAGAAATTAAGGCGCAATAGGCGCCGTTTGCGCGCATGGTGGCAACCAGCTCCCTGGCGCCCGGATTAAGAGTGATGCAATCGTTGTAGACTTCTTCGAGCGCGCGTTGCGGAAGCCCTTGTAGCAGGCGAACACGTTGTATTAAGGCTTCGTCAAATGGGTATTCGCCACGCATTGCGCGTTCGGTAATTTCGGCGATCCTGGATTTAAGCCCAACCGCCCCGCCTAATTCGTCAATACATTCCTGGGCAATGATGGTTGAATCCATGTCAGCTATTAATAGCTGTTTACGGCGATGGGCTTGAGCCTGTATGGCAATATCAACGGCTAAGTCGCCAAGGACCTGTTTGGCTATAGAACGGACTACCGTACTATCAAACGGCTGAGTCTGTGTAATTGATATGTCACAGGCGATGCTCGGCGCGAGCCAATTGGGGAGTTGTTTACTGCCTACGGCCGCCGCCACCTCGGCAGCGATAGCTTGTGTGAGCACCGGCTTTTCTGGGCTCGAAACTAGGGTAAGTATGTACGTCATGAAGGGTGTTTTAATTTCAGGTTGTCACAAAGGTAGCTGCGGTAGGGAAAACGATTAATATGAAAACTCGCCCGCGCGCTATTCTTATTGCAGGCCCAACCGCCAGCGGCAAGTCTTCTGCCGCTCTTGAACTGGCAAAAAATCTGGATGGGACCATCATCAATGCGGATTCAATGCAGGTTTACAAGGAACTGCGAATTTTGTCAGCGCGGCCGAGCCTGCAGGAGGAAGCTGTCGTGCCTCACCACCTTTATGGCACGGTTCCAGCATCCCAGGCTTATTCAACCGGTATGTGGGTGGATGATGTTGCAGATACCCTGCAGCGGGTTTGGCAGGACGGGCGCATGCCAATTATTGTTGGTGGAACCGGGCTATATTTTTATGCGCTCGAAAATGGCTTGAGCCAAGTGCCTGAAATTCCTGACGCCATCCGGCAAAAATGGCGGGATCGGTTGGTCCGTGATGGTGTTGGTGAAGTATACGAAACCTTGCGCTTGTTAGACAAAAAGATGGCAGCAAGGCTGGAGCCGACAGATAGTCAGAGAATTGTGCGGGCTGTGGAGGTAATTGAGGCAACCGGCCGCTCTTTACTTGAATGGCACGAATTGACACCTGCAAATCCTGTATTGGCCGGCGAAGATATCTTGCGCCTTGTAGTTGCGCCTGAACGTCAGGAAATCTACCGCCGGTGTGATCTGCGTTTTGATACGATGATGGAGCAGGGAGCGCTAGTCGAGGTGCAGGAATTGCTGGCACTTGAACTTGACTTTCAGCTACCGGCGATGAAAGCCCTGGGCGTGCCACAGCTTGCCTCATACCTTTTAGGTGAGTTGACAAAAGATCAAGCGGTTGAAAGAGCTAAAACGGATACACGCAGGTACGCTAAAAGACAGATAACCTGGCTCAAACGAAATATGATTTCGTGGAACAGCATAAATGAGAAACATTCGAAAAAAATTTATAGCAAAATATTGTCATTTATTTAAAATCACCTGGTTGACCGCCGCGCAGTGAAGCGATAGTGTGCGCGGCCAGCGTGTAGTGTGCGGTTTAGGTTAAGCTTCTGTTGAAACTTCAAGGAAAACTTCATTACTCTGCCGCTCCGTGATGTTAATGCATGGCGAGAAGGGCTGACACGCTGTAAATAGAATTGAACGGGCGCAATTGGCTTGCGCGATATATTGTTGATGCCGAGGAGTAGAAAATGGCACGGGAAATGACGGGTGCAGAAATCGTAATAAAAGCTCTGGTTGATCAGGGCGTGGACGTGATTTTTGGGTATCCTGGCGGTGCAGTGCTTCCGATTTACGATGTGCTTTTCAAGCAGAATAAACTGCGCCATGTTCTTGTGCGTCATGAACAAGGTGCGGTGCATGCCGCAGAAGGTTATGCGCGCTCAACCGGTAAGCCGGGGTGTGTGTTGGTAACATCTGGTCCAGGTGCCACAAACGCCGTCACCGGCCTGACCGATGCCTTGATGGATTCTATCCCTATAGTTTGCCTGACCGGGCAGGTTGCGACCCATCTTATCGGCAATGATGCTTTTCAAGAAGCCGATGTAGTTGGCATAACCCGACCGTGCACAAAACATAATTACCTGGTCAAGGACGTAAACCGCCTGGCCAAAGTAATGCATGAAGCCTTTTTTGTTGCCACTAATGGCCGGCCGGGACCTGTCGTTGTCGATATTCCCAAGGACGTGCAGTTTGCAGCAGGAAAATATGCCGGCCCGGATAATTCGGGACACAAAACCTATCGTCCGCAGAAGAAGGGCGATCAGCAGGCTATCCGCAAAGCCGTCGATATAATTTCAAAGGCCAAGCGGCCGGTTTTATATACTGGCGGCGGCGTTATTAATTCTGGACCGGTGGCCTCAAAGCTGTTGCGGGAATTTGTCAAAATTACCGGGATTCCGATCACTTCCACGCTGATGGGGCTTGGCGCCTATCCAGCCTCCGGCAAGCAATGGCTGGGTATGTTGGGTATGCATGGTACGTATGAAGCTAACAATGCCATGCACGATTGTGATGTCATGATAAACATCGGGGCCCGCTTTGACGACCGGATTACCGGCCGGATTGATGCATTTTCACCTGGCTCAACAAAAATTCACGTAGACATAGATGCCTCCTCCATCAACAAGAATATCATGGTTGATTTGCCGATTATTGGTGATTGCGCCTTTGTGCTGGAAGAAATGATCCGCATCTGGAAGGCACGCTCTATTCCGCCCGATAAAAAAGCGCGGGCGAAATGGTACAATCAAATTGATGAATGGCGGGCACGCGATTGTTTGAAATTCAAGTCAGACAAAAACGTGATTATGCCGCAGTATGCCGTTCAACGGCTCTACGAACTGACCAAAGGCAAAGACACATACATTTCGACCGAGGTCGGGCAACACCAAATGTGGGCGGCGCAATACTACCACTTTGAAGAGCCCAACCGCTGGATGACATCGGGCGGTTTGGGCACAATGGGCTATGGGCTGCCCGCTGCTGTCGGCATCCAAATGGCGCACCCAAAATCTCTGGTGATTGATATTGCCGGTGAAGCCTCCGTTTTAATGAACATGCAAGAGCTTTCAACTGCAATCCAATACCGGCTGCCGATTAAGGTGTTCATTTTGAATAACCAGTATATGGGTATGGTGCGCCAGTGGCAGGAGCTGTTGCATGGCGGCAGATATTCGGAAAGTTACACCGAAGCCCTGCCGGATTTTGTAAAACTGGCGGAGGCTTATGGCGGCGTTGGTATCCGGGCTGAAAAACCGGATGAACTGGATGATGCCATTAAGGAAATGATATCTGTCGACAAGCCGGTGTTATTTGATTGTGTTGTGGACAGGACGGCTAACTGCTTTCCGATGATTCCTTCCGGTGCCGCGCACAATGAAATGCTGTTGGGCGACGAAGGTGTCAAGGACGGTGTTTCCGAAGAAGGCAAAATATTGGTTTGATACCTCAGCGGGGCTTGCGCAATGTCTTTTGCGCATGCATAAACCTGAGCAATGTTTCAGCAGAGTAGACTATGCAACAATCCCAAGATATCGAAACCCATACGATTTCCGTGCTCGTTGACAATGAACCCGGTGTATTGGCCCGGGTCATCGGGCTGTTCTCCGGCCGCGGTTATAATATTGATTCCCTTACCGTATCAGAAACCGAGCACCAAAAACATCAATCGCGGATAACTGTGGTAACAACAGGTACGCCGGTGGTGATTGAGCAGATAAAAAATCAGCTTGAACGTCTTGTGCCGGTTCATCGGGTAATGGACCTTACGGTGATGGGGCAGCCGCTAGAGCGCGAATTAGCGTTGATTAAAGTTGCGGGCAAGGGCGAAAAACGCGTTGAAGCCCTGCGGCTGGCGGATGCATTTCGCGCCCAGGTTATTGATGCGACTGTTGAGCACTTTGTGTTTGAGATCACCGGTAGAAGTAAAAAAGTTGAGCAGTTTGTTGTTTTGATGGAACCGCTTGGATTGGTGGAAGTTGCCCGCACGGGGGTGGCTTCCATTATGCGCGGTAAAAATTCCACCTAGAGCACCATATTAAATTCCGGACTGTCTTAGTATCGATGGTCCGGAATAAATTGGATCGTACGATAATAAAAATTCCAACCTGTTTTAGGCAGGTCGGACCATGTTTTAGAACTCCAAAAAACCAGGGTTTGCCTGGGTTCGTTGATAATTTGAATGACACAATTAAAAGGATCACGTAATGCGCGTTTATTACGATACTGATGCGGATTTAAATCTCATCAAGGGTAAAAAGGTTTGTATTGTCGGCTTTGGCAGTCAGGGACATGCTCATGCCCTTAATCTGCATGACAGTGGCGTGAAGGATATTGTTATTGCCTTGCGTCCGGGATCCGCCACGGCCAAGAAAGTTGAAGCCGCCGGGCTTAAGGTGATGTCTGTAGCCGAGGCCGCCAAATGGGCTGATCTGATCATGATGGCTGCACCTGATGAGCTTCAGGCAGATATTTGGTCTGAGCATATTGCGCCTAATATCAATGAAGGCGCAGCGATTGCTTTTGCCCATGGGCTTAGTGTTCACTTCAAGCTGATTGAGGTGCCCGCGACGATTGATGTTGTCATGATTGCGCCCAAGGGCCCGGGCCATACGGTGCGCGGCGAATATCAAAAAGGCGGTGGTGTTCCCTGCCTGGTGGCGATTAACCAGGATGCCTCTGGCAATGCTCATGATTTGGCTCTCGCATATGCTTCTGCCATCGGCGGTGGCCGCTCAGGCATTATCGAAACGACTTTCAAGGAAGAATGCGAAACCGATCTGTTTGGTGAACAGGCGGTATTGTGCGGCGGGCTGGTCGAGTTGATCCGGGCCGGGTTCGAAACACTGGTGGAGGCAGGTTATGCCCCTGAAATGGCCTATTTCGAATGTCTACATGAAGTCAAACTTATTGTGGACCTCATCTACGAAGGCGGCATTGCCAACATGAATTATTCAATCTCCAATACGGCCGAATTTGGCGAATATGCCTCAGGTCCGCGGGTGATTACACAAGAGACAAAAGAAGAAATGCGCCGGGTGCTCAAGGATATTCAAACCGGGGCTTTTACCTCGGAGTGGATACGCGAGTGCAAGGCCGGCCAACCCATGTTCAAGGCTACCCGGCGGATAAATGATGCTCATCCGATAGAGGAAGTGGGCCAGAGATTACGCGGGATGATGCCGTGGATCACAGCAGGTGCGCTGGTCGATAAGGAAAAAAATTAGCCGATATCGCAAAAGTACCACTTAGATTGGTTCAAAGGCCCGCTTCAAAAAGCGGGCCTTTTTGTTATGGTCGTACCGGACTGAAAAAATCTGCAGAGGATAAAATGGAATACGCCTTTCAAACATGTGATGTTTTTACAAATGAGCGCTTCGGCGGCAATCCACTTGCCGTTGTCGTGGAAGCAGATGGCTTGACCGGCCAACAGATGCAGATGATTGCCCGTGAATTCAACCTGAGCGAAACAGTTTTTGTTTTACCGCCGCAAGATCGCGCCAATAGCGCACGGGTGCGGATATTTACCCCCCAGCACGAAATGCCCTTTGCCGGACATCCAACGATCGGCAGTGCCTGCATCATTGCTTCCTTACAGCAGTCAGCACGAGATTTTGAAGTTGAGGTCAGGCTTGAACAACCGGCAGGTCTGGTTCCGGTAAAGGTGAGTGCGTCAAATTATAAATTATCGGCCCAGCTTGTTGCTCC
>JAJFHR010000199.1 GCA_021775515.1 Hyphomicrobiales bacterium
GGGCCTTGATAGCGGCCAGTTTTTCTTCATCACCCTGAATGGCTTCCTCGGCACTGATCGACTGAATGTCCTCAATGCCACCATTCGGCAGCACCAGAGGTAATAAATACTCATCCGGATTGATGCTTGCCCAGGCCTGGCGCAACGGATTTGGATCATCCCACAGAATAAGTCGACCCTCCTCGATATAGATCGGCAGAAGTAAAACGGGTTGTGCCTGCTGGTCGGAAAATGGAATTGAAAACTGCGTCAACAATGAGCGCACCGCGGCTGGTTGAAAAGCAATATTCAAATCAGCGATATATCTTTTAGCGCCAGTTTTTTCCTCGGTAACCGAAATTCCCCTCACCAGCCGGCCTATTTCGGTCGCGGGCAACTTAAGCAGGCGTTCTGCCTGTGGGCTGTTGCTGAGCCGTGAGATGAGTTTGGCAAAGGCCTGCACCTGGCCTTGTTGCATCGCCTTGATTTTTGCTTGCGAGGCATTTTTTGATTTAGCGTCAACCTTAACACCTTTAACCAGATAAATTTCAGCCTGAGCCGCCGTCAAATAACTACTGATGGCAAAAACCGTGAATACGGCCACCAGGGAATAGAATGCCAGCGTCCGGATTTTTCCGCTAAAACCGGCCACAGGAGCCTTGTGGGCCATATTAAATTTCATCATTTTTATCCAGTTGCAGCATTTAACACCCTGTGCCAAGACACCCCTAAATATCAAAAGTCATCTCAACTTTCCAATATGCACTGTAAATAGAGCATGAAAGTGACAGTCACCAATTAATATCCTGAGATGCAAAACGTTGCGAAGTCTTTCGTCAAAAATGCTTAAAACCTCTAAGAAGGCGGTTACACGACGGGTTTCCCCGGGTATAAATCAAGAATGAACTTGCGTGAACCCCTTTATTCTGGTTGGTCTAATTTGTTTTTTTCCACCAGGATTGGCTATTTTCTCCTGAATTGTGACACGTTCGAGCTTACATCCATCGCCACCCAGAACTAACTTTATCTCAAATGCCAGACACAAAAAAAACATCACACACAAGTTCTACCTACCGCGATGCAGGTGTTGATATTGACGCCGGCAACCGTCTTGTAGAGCTTATTAAACCTCTTGCCAAAACCACCCTCAGATCGGGAGCGGATACAGAACTTGGTGGTTTCGGCGGCTTGTTTGATTTAAAGGCTGCCGGTTTTATCGACCCGATTCTCGTCGCTGCCAATGATGGCGTCGGCACCAAACTCAAGGTAGCGATAGAAGCAAACATACATAATACTGTTGGCATAGATCTTGTTGCCATGTGTGTGAACGATTTGATTGTCCAGGGTGCCGAACCGTTATTTTTTCTGGATTATTTTGCAACCGGAAAACTTGAAACCCCTATAGCGGCTGACGTCATCGAAGGCATTGCCGAAGGTTGCAAACGCGCCGGTTGTGCCTTGATCGGCGGCGAGACCGCTGAAATGCCCGGCATGTATGCACCCGGTGAATATGACCTTGCCGGATTTTCAGTAGGCGCGGCCGAACGCGGCCATCTTCTACCAAAATCGGACATTCACAGCGGCGATATACTCGTCGGGGTTTCATCCAATGGCCTGCACTCAAACGGTTTTTCTTTGGTACGCCATATCGTCAAAAAATCAGGTCTGAGTTATGATGCCCCGGCCCCGTTTGACACTACACGCAATCTTGGCCAGGCCTTGCTCGAACCAACCCGCATTTATGTAAAACCCGTAATTGAGGCGCTGCGGCAAAATTGTGAAATCAAGGCAATCGCTCATATTACCGGTGGCGGGCTGATAGAAAATATCCCCCGCGTGCTTGCCAACGGCTGGATCGCCAATATCGACCTGGAGTCTTTTTCACCTCCCGCGGTTTTCAAATGGCTTGCGCAAACCGGGAACATCGAAAAACTCGAATTGCTCAGAACCTTTAACTGTGGCATCGGATTGGTTTTGTGTTGTTCGGCAGCAGGTGTTGAAAAAATCACCGCTCTTTTTGAAAAACACGGTGAAACCGTTCAACAGATTGGAACACTGGTAAATAGCGGCGATAAAAACAATCCAGCCAGGGTTGATGTCACCGGGCAGTTAAAATTCGGATAAGATGACATGACACACCGAATGAAAATCGCCATTCTGATTTCAGGTCGCGGCAGCAACATGATCTCCCTCTTGGAAGCGTGTAAAGCCCCAGATTTCCCAGCTCAGCCTGTGCTTGTTTTATCAAACCAACCGGATGCAGCTGGTCTTCAGGCCGCCGGGCAGGCAGGCGTTAAAACTCATGTTATCAATCACCGGGACTTCAATTCACGCGAAGAGTTTGACGATGCCATAATTGAGGTTTTGAACGAGCATGATGTCGAACTTGTCTGCCTGGCAGGGTTCATGCGGTTATTGACCAAAGGATTTATCCAGGCCTGGCATGACCGGTTGATCAACATTCACCCTTCCCTGCTGCCCTCCTTCAAGGGGTTGAACACCCATGAACGCGCGTTGGAATGCGGTGTAAAGTTTGCCGGCTGCACTGTCCATTTTGTCCGCCACGAAATG
>JAJFHR010000200.1 GCA_021775515.1 Hyphomicrobiales bacterium
TACCTTTGCTTAGCTGTAAAAGGTAGCAATATGGTAGCAATACAGAGAAAGCATTAATTAATTATCATTGTAACTAACTGTTTTAATGGTGCTGTTGCGCAGAATCGAACTGCGGACCTACTGATTACGAATACTAAATTCCGCTTATACCCATTGATTAATTAATATTAACGTATATTAATTAATCAGCATGTTACAATCAATTAAAGTTAACGGCGCTACACGAAAATTAACCAAAATATACCCACAATGTGGCACTGGCGTGGCACCAACAGGGAAGCGGAATGACAAACAAAATCAATTTCACCAAAGTAGTTATCGATGGACTGTCTAAGCCAGAATCAGGTAAACGCGATGTTTATCACGACACAAAAGTGCCAGGGCTTCAACTGCGCATCACTAGCGTAAAGACTTTTTTTGTTAATCGGCGCATCAAGGGCGGCGCACCCGAACGTATTACTTTAGGGCGCTATCCTGATATGACGATTGAGCAGGCAAGACGTAAAGCGTTAGATGTAATTCACGATATTGCGGAAGGCAAAAATCCCGCTGAAGTAAGACGTGGACAGAAAGCAGAATTAACTTTCTCAGAATTATTTACTGAGTATGTAGAGCGGCACGCCAAACCGAAGAAAAAAACCTGGCAAGAGGATCAAGCGCAATTTCGTATCTATCTGGAAAAACCATTAGGTAAAAAAAAGCTATCCGCGATTGATAGAAGAAGTATTGCACGTATTCATAGCGAAATAACAAAAGCTGGGTATGCACCAACTGCAAACCGTGTTAAGGCGTTGATATCCAGTGTCTACGGTTGGGCTATATCCGTTGGGTTATGGGAATCAAACCCGACTACTGGTATTAAGTCGAACAGTGAAAATCAGCGTGATAGATTCTTGCAAAGCGATGAGCTACCCAGATTCTTCAAAGCATTGTCTGAAGAACCAAATGAGACAATCAGGGATTATGTGCTGATGTCATTATTGACTGGCGCCAGACGCGCCAATGTTTTGTCAATGAAATGGGCGGACATAAACTTTGATCGCGCTGAATGGCGTATCAAAGAAACCAAGAACGGTACACCGCAAACGGTAGCCTTATCACCTGAAGCAATAGAGGTGTTATTCAATAGAAAACCCACTGAAGCAACTGTATTTGTTTTTCCTGGCATTGGTAAAGCTGGTCATTTAATGGAACCAAAAAAGGGATGGAAGCGTATCTTAGAACGGGCAGGCATTAATGATCTGCGTATTCACGATCTACGACGCACGCTTGGAAGCTGGCAAGCTAAAACTGGCGCATCATTGGCAATCATTGGCAAGTCACTTAATCACAAGAACCAAAACACAACGGCAATTTATGCGCGGCTTGATCTTGATCCGGTGCGAGAAAGTGTGAATACAGCCACCAATGCAATGCTGACTGCGGCGGGATTAAAGAATAGTGCTGTCATAACGCCTATAAGGAAAAATAAATGAGTAACGATCAAACAAGCAACGATCTTGAACGGGTAAAACATGCACTAAAAGAGCGTTTTTCGCCTGCGGATTATGAAGGGCTGATTGAGTATGCGGCTGAGCTTTATATTTCAAACTGGAAAAGAAAAAGAGAAATGGATAACTTTCACCAAGCCATACTTAATTTGGAATTTGCCAAAGCAGATGAAAATAAGGATGCGGAAAAATGGGTAAAAGAAAAGTTTAAGAACAATTCATTATTTGATGCATTCATCCATCTGGATTTTTATACCGGTGCGGCGGGCAGATTTCGGTCGTGGAAAATGAACGGTAATAAACATAAAAACAACAGAATGGCAAAGGCGCTTGTATTAGGATGGTGGAAAGATGATGAGAGAAAATATCGTAACAAAACAGATGTTGTCAATGATTACCTAACCAAATTAAAAGAATTGAAACTCTACCCAAAACCTAATAAAGATTACGATTATGAAACCGTCTATACATGGTTAACCAGTAAATAACTTATAGTATTCTTATAATATATAAGAAGAATTTATACGTAGTCTCCTATGGAGACATGTTTCGCGTTAATAATTCACGTTGTATATTCTCGGACATTACCATTGATTATTGGCTTTTTTCGAGGATATATGTATGCAACAATCACAATCTGTAATATCTGCAATTATCAAGTCTGAACTCACCGATCCATTATTTAATCCACCAGGAGCGGCGCAGTATATCGGTGTTGCTGAAAAGACGTTGGCCGTCTGGCGATGCACTGGCAGATATAGTATTCCTTTCATAAAAGTTGGTCGATTGGTTAAGTATCGAAAAAGCGCACTCGATGCTTTTCTTGACAGTCGGACGCATGGTGGAAAGGAGATATAAAATGGGTACAAACAAAAAAGATGAAACAGGTACATCCAGTGCCGCTGATAAATTAAACACGCCAGACCCATTTGACCCGGCCCAATTCGCAGCCCCCAGCACTGTTATGGGAGACCCGGGTGTAACCAAAGAAATGATCGTCTGCCCGGTTCGCAAACCAAACCGGCAGGAATTTGTTCGCGTCCACCCTGCTGATGAATACAAACTCAGAACGAGCATTTTAGAGTTGAAGCAGGAAAGTGAAACCTATTTGGTCATGCCAGGCGTTGCCGCAGTCATGCCCGGTGAGACCCGGCTCGTAACACTAAGATTGACCGTTAGTCGCCAGGGCGCGGTTTTTCTTTGGCCAGTGCCTGAACCTGGGTTGGACGGTCGTGTGAATAGCTGGCACGCATCAGCACGCTCGGCAGCCGCAAAAGCTGAAGAAAACTGGGTCAAAGTTGTCGCTAATATGGCGCAAGGCGGTTACGATCTCTTTGTGGCATCAGGAGTACTCGGCACACCAGCTTGGCCGGATAAACCGCTCGGGGAAATTCTGTCAATCGCGTTCGGGGAAAATTTCATCATTCGCGACGTGGGCCATCCTGTAATCAAACGTTTGCTGGGGCAGGAGTAAGTCTGTCCGTTCTACCTTACAAGGCCGTCTGGGTGCTGGACTTCGAGTTCGTGGTCCGTGATGGCGGACACCCCGAAGTGGTCTGCCTGGTGGCTCACGAACTCTATTCAGGTCAATGGCTGCATATCTGGAAAGGGGGATTTGGCGCACCCCCTTTCCAGATCAACACAGAGACACTGTTCATCGGCTACGCAGCCGCTGCCGAGTGGTCTTGTTTCATTGCTTTAGGTTGGCCAATGCCGCTACGGTGTATTGATCTATACGCCGAATTCATTCGTATCAACAATGGTAAATTTGATGGAAAGCTCTTCCCCGGGCTCTTATCTGCCTCCAGTCATTTCGGGATCAATACCATGGCCGCTGATCAAAAGGGCGCGATGAGAGACCTGATCCTGACTGGCGGGCCTTGGGATAAATCAGAGCAGCATGAGATTCTTCATTATTGTGCTGAGGATGTACGTATCACTGGTGAGTTGTTCCGCGCTATGCAACCCTACATTCAGGAAAATAATCTCATGCTGGGTGGCGCTTTGCTACGCGGACGCTATACCTGCGCCGTCGCCCGTATGGAGTGGAACGGTGTGCCTATCGACACAGATACCCTGCAGCGATTACGCGATGGCTGGGATATCATCAAACAGGAACTGATTGCCGAAATTGACAAAGCCTATGGTGTTTTTGACGGCACCACGTTTGTCGCCGCCAGGTTTGCTAACTGGGTACGATGCGAAGGAATCGCTTGGCCGCGTCTGCCCAGTAGTCAACTGTCTCTGAGTGATGAAACTTTCCGACAGATGGCAAAGAAGTACGCGCAGGTCGCCCCTTTACGGGAACTGCGCCATGCCCTCGGCAAGCTGCGACTGACTGGTTTTGCTGTTGGGAATGATGGCCGTAACCGTACTGGGCTGATGCCTTTCGGCAGCAAGACAGGCCGCAACCAGCCAAGTTCCAGCAAATTTATCTTCGGGTCTTCACGTTGGCTGCGCAGCCTTATCAAGCCGGAACCAGGACGGGCGATCGCCTATGTTGACTGGAGTAGTCAGGAAATTGCGATTGCCGCTGCGCTATCTGGCGATGAAGCCCTTTGGGAAGCGTACATATCAGGCGACCCCTACATGGCATTTGCCCGGCAGGCAGGACTTGCTCCATCGGGTGCCACCAAGGCAACCCATAAACATGAACGTCAACGCGCCAAGGCCATCGTTCTCGGGGTGGGATACGGTATGGGTGCGGAGAGTATAGCGCTTTCGTCAGGATTGCATATTGACGAAGCCAGGGAACTCCTGTTGCGGCACAAGATGACTTATCGGCGTTTCTGGGAATGGGCCACCGCTAATCAGGATGCCGGCCTACTTGGTGGGCGATTACACACTACCTTCGGCTGGACCTGGCAAGCAGGCGCGGGCACTAAACCCAATGCGCGTTCATTGCTTAATTGGCCAATGCAGGCGAATGGCGCGGAGATGATGCGACTTGCCTGCTGCTTACTCACGGAGCAAGGAATCATGGTTTGCTGCCCGGTGCATGATGCCCTGCTCGTCGAAGGTTCAATTGGCGGAATGGATCAAGTTATCGCTGAAACACGCGCCGTCATGGAGCAGGCCAGTGAGCTGGTACTGGGCCAGGGCCGGATTGTCAGAACCGACGTGGAACTTGTTGTCTATCCCGAGCGCTTTGCAGACGAAGCCGCCGGTGATATGTGGGAACGAGTCATAAACTTGCTGGATGCTCATGGGTGCTAACCTGCACCATTTTGGTACAACTTTACGTCTGGAACTTGCACCGCATTGGTGTAACTTTTGGTCGAACCGGCACCGTTTTGGTGCACCCGTATCTATATATTATATTTATCTCTTTATTGTTTTTATCTATAAATAATATTTGTGTACTTATGGATAAATCTTTCAACCCAACCCTTTTTGAAGTTCAAGTTCCTCCATCTTTAGAAAATGATGATGATTTGATGAGTGTTGCTGAAAAGATTCCGACTGAATCATTTCGAATCAAGAAACGTACCGCACCATTCATACCAGCAATTCCCTTATCGTTTCTTCAAGCAATCATCCCTGCTGGTGACAGTTTACCGTTACTGCTCGTATGTTTGGCTGAAATGCGGATTCGCAGAGTCACTGAGATAGGTATTGGCCCGTCTATATGGTTAAAGACTGGCAACCCAAGCAAAAGAATCCGCTCACGACAACTGCGCCAAATAGGTCAATTACCATCATCTTTGTGCACAATC
Source organism: Hyphomicrobiales bacterium (assembly GCA_021775515.1). Lineage (GTDB taxonomy): Bacteria > Pseudomonadota > Alphaproteobacteria > Rhizobiales > JAJFHR01 > JAJFHR01. The sequence goes on from JAJFHR010000200.1 coordinate 5,207, forward strand.
ATTCCCAGAAAAGGACGCCCGCATCTTCTCGTTGCCGGGCCTAATTGGCCTAAGCCTTGCAATCGGTAACATATTTTTAATTTGTACAGTAACGCTCACAGTATGGCTTCATTTGCAGATGCTGTTTAGGTTCTTCCAGTCTGATTCATGAATGCGGGCAAATGCGGCCGCGCACAAGTTCTAGTAATAATTTTTTAAAAATGGGTTTCACGGAAATATTCAGCGGGGTACTAATGGAAACCAAAGCATTGGCAAAGTTACTAGGTATATCTCACCAGTTTTGTAACCGTCTAAAGAAGCGCGGGATGCCTACAGTCAGCCTTGAAGCTGCAGCCGAATGGAGACGGCAAAACATAGACTTAACACAGACAAAGCATTGGAGGATTGATGGAAATCCAGGAAAGAATGCAAATGAAACTCTGGCGACTAGTAATAAACCTGTTGAAGAATTAAAACGGGACGTGAACGCCACACAATTAGATTTGGAAACGAAAGACGCTGACACGTTATTTAAAAATGCACGGGCATTAAAAGAAAAAGCGTTGGCACTTCAAGCGGCGGCTGATTTTGAACAACGAATGGGCTTATTAATTGAAAAAAAATTAGTTGAAAAGTTTGTGTTTGATGCCGCAAGACAATTCAGGGATGGCCTTATGATATGCTCTAGGCGTCTTGCGCCTGAGATTGCATGCCAGACGGATATCACTGAAATCGAAATACTATTAAACAGAGAGTTTAGGGAATTACTTGAACACTTTGTTAATTCGCTGGCAATTAAAAAAAATTAATATTCAGCTTGTCAGCAGCTAAGTACGGCCGTAACTGGCGAAGTTAGAAAGAATTTTACCCAGTCAGAACGGGTTGGTATTACTAAAGTTGTTGAAGAAAAACTGGGCAATCGTCAAAGGCAGAGAAAAGATTTAGAACTTAGTGAAAATTTTAACGAAGTCGATAAAGGCGAAAGAACTGATCAGATTGCCGCAAAGAAAGTTGGGTTCGGTAATCATGTAATCTATCGTCAGGCAAAAAAAGTAGTTGAAAAGTCACACCAGAATTAATCAATGCGCTTGACGAAAATAAAACCAAGCTCTGCTGCAAGTCTTACTGAATTGCCGCCAGCAGAGCAAAAATTACTGGCTTCAGTCGACAAAGAGAAAGAAGCTTAGCAAGCATAAATATTTATGCAACACGTCTTTTTTCCCTATCTAAAAGTTGACATTCTTCATTCTCAAATAAATTGCGCCCCTGTGGAAACTTAAACACAGCCTTGCATAGCAATCGAAATTGAATTGGCGCATTATGGTTTAAACGTTCCACAGTCAAAAATACATCTGTTTCTTCCAAAACGCGGCGTAAGTCTTTATTCAAATAACGAGGACAATGTCCCACTTTAATGAGATCGTCTGTTTCAAGTCGCAAGGCAAAGCGATCACGGTAATTATCGTTTTCTTCCTTTAATGTCAAGTGATCCCCACTTTTCAATTGGAGAATACGTTTTAAACTAGTTTCATCAAGATAGCGCAAACCGTTGCTCAGAAAAAATAACTCCATATCCCCCTGATCATTGATTTCAGGTTGAGCATAAATATACAACTCATCGGTTGCACGTTCACCGCCAGAACGAGCCAACAATTGCATTGGGTCGTTTTCTGTATCAGGGTTCATAGCTAGCCAACGTACATAATCAGGATATTCAGTGCGTGAACTGTTTAAAATACGATTAGCAAACAGCGGAAACAACTCGCGCGAGTAGTAATTCTCTTGTAAATCCATCATTCTGCCAAGATATGTAAAGCGTGGAGACGCTAAAGCGCCTTTAGTATAGGCAAATCGGTATAATTCTTTTTCTCTGCTCAATTGACCCACAGTATGCCAAAGACGCGTCTCAGGGTCTTGCCAGGCAATATAAAGAGTTTCAATCATTTTCACCTCTGAGTAATCTTTTTTTATTTAATTCTAACAATTTAATTGAAAATTTAGCCGCAACTGCACTTATTTCAGACGGCGGTATTCTATTAAATATGCTCTGACACTGATCAAGCGAAATATCGTTCAGTCGTTGTAACCATAATTTAGCCGATTTCGGTCTTTTTTCTGCAAGTTGATGAAAAACATCCAATGTAAGCAACGGTTTTTTCTCGGATTTGCCTGAATAAATCGCTGATCGGGCTCTTAGAATATAGTGATTAATAGACCGCCCCTGATCATTCGTTGTTAGCATCTCTTCTCGTTTCCCATCTCTTTCGTTTTGTCCCATTGATGCAGCATGGTCATATGTTGGAGCTAAATAAATTTCATTACTATGACTATGTATTATGCCCCAATTTTCATGATGGCGATCTTGATTCGCAATCCATGCATCCAGCAGCAAATACCCTAGAAATACATCAACAGCATTTTCAATGTCTTTACTTGGTGGCTGCCAATTGATAGGCAAAAAAATATTTTTGTTACTCAAAAGTGCAATAATCCGACCCAATGTATAATCTTGCACTTTATAACGTTGCTTTTCTGGATAGGTCTTATGAATTTCTGCTAACAATTCATTACCCATTATCAATCGTCCATGTTGTGGAACAATTGTTTCGGAGAGCACGCCTTTTTGATTCTTCCAAACAGCAAGTTCATAATGGGCATGGGGCAAACCTAGTAATGCACATAATTCACAAGCGACTTTTTCAGCCCAATTTTCCCCGGTATTCACCCGACCAATTTTAAATAAGGAAAGCTTCTGATTTCTATATAGCCAGTATTTTGTTTTCGTTCCTTGTTGCTCGGTTGAGTACGGAGCATCATCAGAAATCTCAATAATAGGATAATAATTAGTCATTCAAAACGTTAAACAGAAGTCATGAACTCAGTATACGTAATAAACCGGAAGGATTTCCACCAGATTTTAACGGGAACTATGACGGACAGTATTTTCTCTCATTGAACACACAAATCAAACTCAACTATAACCCATAGTAATTTGTCTCTGTTGGGACAAAAACTAGTTGAAACTATAACGCCAGCTAAATTCTCCGAAAGCATGAAAAAACTAAGACGCGCTTATAGCAAACGCTAATTTGAGGCGACAGCGGGAGAATATAAGCAGCGATATAGTGGCGACTAATTGCAGTCATAGCCCGCCAGTCTTAGTGGTAACTATAACGGCTGTTAATTTCCCTGGTTTGCGATAGAAAATAGTGAGGCTTATAGTTGAGATTAATTTCTCTGGTGTCAGCCAGAAGATAGTAACAACTATAACGATGATTATGTTCTGCGTGGGTATGAGGCAATTAACACACACTTGGCAGTTGAAACTAAAATTGATTAACTATCGTTAAATAGGCTCCCAGTAGTCTAACTTTTTATTGAGACAGATTGTGTAATTCTCAGGAGAGCCAATTAATTCAATAAAACTGAAGTAAAACTGCAATCGGTATTCGGATTCGTCAGTATATTTTGCCGACTTTTGCAGCCATGCAAGCTTTCTGATTTCTTATCAGTCGACCAGATCACCAACATAGTCACCTTTAACGCGTGAACCACTTAAACCAGGGAAGTAGCGATCAGCAATCATTGATTTGCAGCTGCCAGGTAACGTTCTACGCACTAAGAATAACAAGTCATTTGTGGCAGAAAGAATATTTTATGGCGTAGACTTTATTAGTCCAAAATAAGTTTAAAATTACCTCGTTTAGGCGATTCGATTTGTCAGTGAATGTTTTTGAGGTATCCTGATATTCTGGAAGAGCAGGGTGATTATGGAATGCTGATGTGGCAGCCATACGATTTTCAAGAGACAGTTCGTTTTGTGCTTGTGATGAAATATCGTTAAAAGGTTTTGAACGGTTGTGCTGGGCTAAAAGTGAGTTTATTCGGCAAATGAACGAATCGTTTGAAATCTTTCCTGACGTTGTCATTATCGTCAAGTTGCCCACTTAAGCAGGTAATCGTTTAGTATCAGATTGAATCTGTTGAGTTTCTTCTTGCCGATTTCATTATTTCTATGAAATTAATGCGTTGTGTTTTTTTTATGTGTCGCTGCAGACCAATCTGTAGCAAAAATCATCATAAAGGGGAGCAAGACATGAATAAGCCTATGATCATGATTGTGGATGATGACCAGGCGCCATGTGAACGCTTAAAGAAAGATTTACTATCGCAAAGTTTTGAAATTAACCTGGTTCGTAATCAAATCGGCGTTTGTGAGCAATGTCAGTTAATAAAACCCGTCTTGATTATTATTTGCTCTGCTGCTGACGGTCCTAGGAGCGCACTTGAAATTATCAGCCTAATACGTTCCAGTGATGCGATTACACCCCTTATTCTGGTTGCTCGACACAGTTCTGAGACGCTTGCCATTAAAGCGCTAAAACTGGGCGTCAATGATTATTTTAAATGGCCATTAGACTACGACGAATTGCTGGACAGTATCAGAAGTAATTTAGCGAGAGCCGAAGGTGTTTTTTATAATGCCGAACTTCCAACGAATGCAGAAAATCTCTGTGACCACAACATCATCGGCAATAGTCCTGCGATTAAAAAGATCAAGCATTATCTAAAGAAAGTAGCAGCGATGGACAGCACTGTGCTGATTACAGGACAGACTGGTACAGGCAAAGAATGTGTGGCCCGTCAAATCCATCAATATAGTTCACGTCACGATAAGCCAATGATCTGTATCAATTGTGCTGCGCTGCCTGATAATCTTTTGGAGAGTGAGTTATTTGGCTTTGAACGCGGGGCATTTACCGGCGCTAATGCATCCTACCTGGGTAAGCTGAAACTCGCTGAAGGCGGTACCGTATTTTTTGATGAAATCGGTGATATGAGCCCCTATGCCCAGGCAAAGGTGCTCAGAATATTTGAAAACAAGGAAATCACGCCACTACGCGGCAAAGAAAATACCCAGGTTGATATACGTATTATTTCTGCGACTAATCATGATTTAAAGCAGCTGGTCGCGCAGCATCAATTCAGAGAAGATCTTTATTACCGCGCAAATGTCATCAGTATTGATTTGCCGCTACTTAAGGAAAGGAAAGAGGATATCCCGCTTTTAATTGCTTATTATTTGAAGGCTTTGGCTGCAAAGTTTCATAAAAATAATTATAGCCTTTCCAATGAAGCATTGCAGAGTATGCTAGGTTACGATTGGCCAGGAAACATTCGGGAGCTGAAGAATGTCATTGAGACAATCGTCATGAATCAAACCCTGCCGACAATCACGCCACAAGACCTGCCAGATATTTTACGCAAATGTGCCGAACCCCTGGCAGGGAATTTAACTGAAAAGGAGCAATTACTTTCGGCTTTATGGGCGACAGATTGGAATAAAAGCAAGGTAGCGGAAAAACTTCATTGGTCACGCATGACGGTCTATAGAAAAATGGCCAAATATGACATTGTTCCTGAGCGCAGGACCCATGACAGATTGATTGATACACAATCAATGTAACTTTAAAACATTCCATTTACCTTTGTAAACAGGGCGTGTTTCCATGTTCTACAGCCAAACAGCAGCAATCTGAATTGCTACAAGATAGTTAACGATCAATTAGGTGGTTACACTGTCACAAGAGGTGTCACATTTTCCTGTGACACATCCCTGCAGTTTATCTAACAAGTTAAGTATAAATAATTAATCCATAATTCTTAAGATAATTCCTCGCCTTTTTTCAGTCAAATATTATTCCAAATGTGTCAACAGGGTGTGACACACCGCCTATTTCAGCGCATCAACAGCACGTACTTTTTTAATATTTCAACTCATAAAAACAAATAGTTACCGGTAATTCTTGAAACTATTTAGAGTTTGGCACCTTATTTGCATCTATAAAATATGAGTGCAGAACTATCTGTACGGTTTGATAAAGCGTCACGTATCCAAAGAAAGGGTTACAAAGTCAATGACCGGTATTAAATCAATGCCTCATTATCTATTTTTGCCGCGTTTTTAATGGACACGGTGAGCAAACGTCCAATGGAACAGCAAAAGCCAGAAGCACGCTATGCCAATTATTTTGCCGTGGGCAGCAATGCCTTTGAGTTTCTAGTGGACTTTGGTCAATCCTATCAGGACAGCGACAAAGACATGATTCACACACGCATTATTACTAGCCCAGTGTATGCCAGAGCGTTGTTAGAGATACTGCAGCATGCCATATCTGAGCATGAAAGCCGGTATGGGTCAATAGCGCAACAAAACCAGGATCATTCATGAAAGCAGAGACTAAAGCGCAATCAAATGCTTCGCAGCAATCCGGCAAACAAAACCCGGATAATGGTGACAATGCGCTTTTGCAGGCGTTAAAACGATTGGATAGTTTACTGGGCCGGGCCGTTGCACAAGCAGAAGCCACTTATGGAAAGGATGCCGGAACAGATCCTTTCAGAGGACTGCATATTAACAAACAGCAAATCGATACACTGCTGTCAGTCGAACCCGGTGCGCCATTGCTGTGGCAGCCACGCGAAGCTGCGGATGTGGAAGACGAAGACTATGGGGTACGTCTCAATTGGCTCAAACACGCTTTTGCGCTTAGTCCGTTTGAGATGGATGTTATTTTGATCGCGCTGGCGCCAGAACTGGATCTGCGCTATGAACCGCTTTACGCTTATTTGCAGGACCACGTCGCCAAGAAACGCCCGACGGTGAATCTGGCATTGAATCTACTATGTCCGAGCCCCGAAGCCAAGCTTGAGCATCGTCGTTATTTTACCGCCGATGCCCCGCTCATTCGGCATAAGCTTCTTCATCGGATTCCTGATCCGAATCAGACACAGTCACCGCCACCGCCATCGCTGCTCACTCACTCCTTAAAACTCGATGAACAGATTGAGCATATGTTACTCGGTCAACAGGGCCTGGATTCGCGCCTAATTCCTTATTGCGAACTGCGAGCGCCCAGCGTTGATTTGGACGCATTAGAAACGGGTAATGCGCTGAAGCGGGGGTTGCGCACGTTGGTTGTTGAAGCCCGGAAAAACCGCCAAGCGTTGCGCCTCTATTTCCATGGCCCCAAAGGCATCGGTAAACGTCACTGTGCCGAAGCCCTGGCCAGTGAACTGGGTATGCCGCTATTAATCTGTGATCTTGACAAGATACTGGTCGCGGCGACCAGCATGGAGAATCTGTCAACGCTGCTGTTGCGAGAAGCCTGGTTTCAGGATGCCATTCTTTATCTTGATCACGTGGACAGCGTGTCGGATGATAACAGCACAATATCCTATCAAACCTTGCTCGATGCCCTGGCCGGAGACGGCGGCATTACCATCATGGCAGGCTTAAAGCCGTGGCAGCCTTCGGTTCGAAATCCGATTGATATGATCAGCGTGCCTTTCCAGACACCGGATTTTGCCGAGCGCCAATATTTGTGGACAGTAAACCTTGATGTTGAAGGTATCACGCTGGATGCAGATGGGTTGGATAACCTGGCTGACCGTTTTCGCCTAACGCCACAGCAAATCCTTAACGCCGTGTCCACCGCAAAGAGCTATACCCGCTGGCGAACCGCAACCGAACCCAACCCAATGCCCTCTTTCTTGGAGGGAGAGGGCCAGAGTGAAGGGGAGAGTGAAAAAACACTTTCCAGTCAAGCAACAAAGCTTCCGCCAATACTAAATATCAACGATCTATATCGTGCCGCCCGGACTCAATCCGGCCACGACCTGGCAGCACTGACGCAAAAAATCGAGCCGAGCTATACCTGGCATGACATCGTCCTGTTTGATGACAGTAAGGCGCAGCTCCAAGAGATCTGCCAGCGCGTGGCGCACCGCCATCAGGTATTGGGCGACTGGGGATTTGACCAAAAGCTGTCCCTCGGCAAAGGCGTCAACGCACTGTTTGCAGGGCCGTCAGGCACCGGCAAAACCATGGCGGCCGAAATCATCGCCAACGAACTGCAGCTTGATCTGTACCGCATTGACTTATCCACAGTGGTTAGTAAATACCTCGGTGACTCCGAAAAGAGCCTAGCCCGAATCTTCCGCGCCGCCGAGGATGCCAACGCCATTCTGCTGTTCGATGAGGCCGATGCGCTGTTCGGTAAACGCTCTGAGGTGCGCGACTCACACGACCGCTACGCCAACATCGAGATTTCCTATCTGTTACAGAAAATGGAGCAATACGACGGCATCGCGCTCCTCGCCACTAATTTAAAGGGCAATCTGGACGAGGCCTTCACCCGCCGCCTCGCATTTACCATTCACTTTTCGTTTCCAGATGAAGCCAGTCGGCAGCAGATCTGGTCGAGGATCTGGCCGGTGGATACGCCGCTGGAGGATGACGTCGACTTCAATATGCTGGCCAGGCGCTTCAAGCTGAGCGGTGGCAATATTAAGAATGTCGCGTTGGCGGCGGCTTATTTGGCGGTGGAGGATGACAGTGTTGTCACAATGGCGCATTTGCTTCAGGCGGTAAGGCGCGAATATCAGAAAATGGGGAAGGCGTTGTCGGCGGAGGAGTTAAATGGTACGCCCGGTGTCACACAAAAGGTTGCGAGGATTGTAGGATGAACAAGGTCAACCCCAGTCAAAATCCCTGCTCCCTTAAGGAGAAGGCGATGATGAGGGTGTGTAAAAGGGTGTGGATAAGGACATCATTCAATGATACTGATTATAACCGTGAAATGATTAGGCAATTTTCGGGCGAACCATGATGGGATCAGCTGCAACCAAGACATCAAAGGATAAAACGGCCGCCCAGGTTGAAGGGCATTCGCAGAAATCGTCGCAACAACCGGCGCTCTCCGGTAATCAGGCTGGAATAACGGGGCTGCAGGAGTTAGCGGGAAACCGGGCGGTGAATCAGGCGCTGGATTCAGAAAATGATAACGCTCATCAGACTGGCGTGACCCGTGACAGCATGGACCATACCGCCAATAGCGAGCTGAAGACTCTGCCGAGTGCCAATGCGACCGTTGCGGATGCCAAAGGGCTGCCGCCCGCTGTCAGATCGGTACTAACCGGCGGGGGCGGAAGTCCGCTTGAGCCTGGTATCCGGCGTTTTATGGAGTCGCGTTTTGGCTATGATTTTAGTCCGGTAAGAATACATACTAGTGCATCGGCGTCAGATTCGGCTAGACAGGTGAATGCAGCGGCATATACGGTGGGGAAGGATGTGGTGTTTGGCGAGGGGCGGTATGCGCCGGGGTCGCTTGCCGGAAAAGAATTGATGGCGCATGAGTTGGCGCATACGGTTCAGCAACACCCTCAGCATCGAAACAGTCCCCCGTTGTCGAGCGCTAGCAGGTCGGAACAAGAAGCGAGTGTCGCGGCTAACGCTGTGCTTGGAGGTCAGCATGTCGCCCAACAAGCATCAACAGCAGTCGGTATTGCCCGACAGGAATTGGTCGAGAACGATTCTCAACGGCTAGAAGATCTGATACGCCAGATTGAGACGATCCTTGAGCGACAGGAGTTTTTGGTTCTCACCGATGAATACAAGCAAGAGGAGTTTTCCACATTGCAAAAGCTGGTGATGGAATTCATGGAGCGAGCGGCTCTGCAACCAAGCCTATTTCATGAACATTCAGACCTAATATTCCGCTCTATACGCGCGCTGTGGCCAACAGATATCCGTGCTAATAAACAATCTTTGCCATTCATTAATCGGGCCGTATCAACCTCAAGTACAGTTCTAAATGAGGAGCGAAATGAGGAGCGTCGTCAGGAAGAAGAGGCCTGGAATCTGCTAACCAGGGTTCCTGGACCAATAAGCAATGAAGCCGCTCCCTTCGGAAATGTAATGTCCGACCAGTTCGCGGATGACGAGCTATATTTTGATAATCGCTATGTGACACGCGTGCACCCCAGGACAGATACTCGTCGCCGCTTCGCCTTTAGTAAAGCCGAGGAAGTACGAAAAACAAGGGTACGTGTGACTTACGCCAATTTATTGGTCATGGCTGCAAGCGGGGAAAATTTCAGCAATCTGGTTCGGCGCTTAAAAGGTTCCCACGATTTTGTGGGAAGTGACAAGGCACGCCAGCATTTTGCAGACTTCATCGTTAGCGACTGGGCACAGCGCTTGCTGGCAGCGTTCCATATGCGGCGCGGGCACTTTGCTCGGCGTACGGAACACGCACGAAAGATCCATGAACAACTTGCCTGGGTGCAGCAGGGTCTTGCCCTTGCCCCTCAGTATGCAGATCTATTGTGGACGGAGGAATCGATAGAGGCGGTGGAGCAAAACATCAACCAAAAACCGTGGAAGATGAAAACATTTCGGCATGTGCTCGATGTCGAAGCCACGGTTGGTAATGAGTTTGGCAACAGAATAATATTGAACCATGATGGTGGGTTAGTGTGGTTCGGGCTAGGAGGCTATGTCTATGTACAGCACAAGCAATACTTTATTAAACAAGTAGCGGGGTATAGCCAGTTCACACAAACTTTGGAGAAAAAAACAAGGGGGTTGTTTTATGTGTCGACTTACCTTGGCAAGGCCGTGCTCATGGCCGCGTCATTTAGTCGAGTGCTAGCCCCTGCTGCACAAATGGGTTTATACGCAATAGAAAAAGATATAGCCGAATACGAAAGAAGGCCGGCCCCTCGGCGTCCATCTGTTTTCGAACTAGGTAAAGAATTGCTTTCACCTGGGAAACAGGTTGTTGTAGATCTGGCATCAGGCAAATCTCTAGGGAATACAGCCGAGAACTATGCCTTTAATAAGGGAATGGACGTTGGAGGAAGTGTTGTACTAGGCCAAGTTTCGAAGAAGGTTCAGAAGAGCCGTAACCTTCGGACTGACTCTGAAAAACTACCCGCCACGGCAAAAGGTGCTGTCGGGCAGAAACCCAAATCTCCGGCGGAGGCTGAAACGAGCACAATACCTCCGTACAGGGTCGAGCCAGAAGTAGCTTCCCCAGAGGTAGAAGCGCCGGGAGGCATGGGTCCAAAACCAGATGAACCATTTCCACGACGAATACGAATGGACGAGGAACCCAAGCAAATTAATAAAAAGGGACCTGACGCAAAATCGCCACGTGAGCGACCACCGAATTTCAAACCGGTAGAGGTGCCATCGACTAAGGTGTCACAAGAAGTCCCTCCCCGCACCCGCAGGATAGGAGATGCCAAGATGTCGCGGGGCAAGGGCGCAGCAAACGATCCAGTTAAGAATGAACCTCTGAATGCGATGAAGGGACCAAAGAAACCGTCAACAATAAATAGGAACAAGCCCCCGCAGCCTTCGAGGAAAAGAGGTCTGACCTCTAAAACCACACCAGAAGGAAAGAGGAGGTCGGTGCCAGAAAATGGTGCCCAGACTCCTAAAGTTGCAGAAGCTGAAGACAGAATCCTAATTCACGACAGTGAGCTGCGGGCAGCACGCAACAGAGCGGAAGCATCTCTTGGACGAACTTTGACTCCCGAGGAGATCAGGCAGTTGGACATCATCATAACGTTCGAAAAGACCACGAGCGAAAAGAGGGCTATGTCCGAAAAGGGAGGACGCGTGGAATCCGAACTGCATGAAGTTCCAGGCGAACGGGGAGCACCCTACCTTCGACGTGGAGAGCGCATGCCGGGCACGTCCGAGGTGCCCCCGCGCATCAAGAAGAGTGAGAAGGATAGGCTTAGAAAGAAAGCGCGAAAAATGGCTGAAGCCGAGTTAATGGGGGCGTTGAATGATCCAAGTCAGAGTAATCCGAGAACACAGGAAACGCTCGGGTATCTTACTCCCGACCAGGTCGAGGATTTTCTCCGGACGAAAGCTCTTCCGGAGGGGATGGAGTTCGACCATTACATGGGCCTGGCCGACTTTTTGGAATGGGGACATCTGTCCGAAACCGGCGTTATCTTACCGAGAATCATTCATCGCGCCGGGGGTCACGGGACCGACGTGACCTATCCTCGAGAAACAGCGAGCCCCCGTGATCCCAACTTCGAGGAAACTTATGGTTTTCAAGTGGATAGGTCGGCTAAGAAACACGCGCGCGGCAGGCAGGGTGAAGTCGCAGAAGGCACCGCTACAACGGGAGATTTAGACATCGATATCATGAAAGAGCAGAAAGTAAGATTGGCCATGGAACGTAAGGACCTCGCTAGGTTACAGGAGCGCGCGGAGCGAAACCCAAATCCGAAGCTCGATGCGAAGATCCGAGAAAAGGAGAAATTGATCCGCGGAAGGGAGCAAGTGCTCAGGTTATATGAAGACAATTAACGAGAATAATAACGGGGGAACACGTTTTATGGTTGTCATGAGCCTCGGTGATATCAACGCATGGCCTTCTGGCTCTAAATTCCTAGGGCTACAGACAAGACGCTGTAACAGCGTAACACCAGATGTAACCATACAATAAGGGAAAAACGGGGCCAGATTCTTAAAACTAACTAAGCTATCCATTGATGAATTAATAAGATTAGAAAATATAGAGCCAATGATTCCTCACCTAAACAACCTACTCCGCGACCTGTTCCTAACCGAACAGGTCCCCGACCTCACCGACGAGGGGCAGATCCGCTTCCAGCCTCCGGACGAGGATTGGAGGGGTAATGTGGGTCGTCTGCAGAGTATTGCGCTGAATATTTATCTCGTCGATTTACGTGAAAACCGCAAGCTGCGCTCCAACGAGCGCAAACGCAGCATCGATAACGGCATCGTCAGTGAGGAGCCGGCGCCAATGCGGATTGACTGTCACTATCTGATCACCGCCTGGAGCTCGGCTGACGTGACGCCAGCTATCGAACCGACGCTGGATGAACATGCGCTGCTTTATCAGATCACGGCGGTGCTGAAAAATAACGAACCGCTGAATCCGTCACGCATCTATCCGCCGGATTCTGTTGCGTTGAATGCGGTGCCGGCGTTAATTCGCGAAGCGGATTTGCCGACCGCGGTGCTACCGGCGGAAGGCTTTCCAAAACTAGCCGAGTTTTGGGGCGCGATGGGAGCGAACCATCGCTGGAAGCCCGCAGTGTATCTGGTGGTGACCTTGCCGGTGGCGTTTGACACCGAGATTGCCGGGCCCATGGTCACCACGCGCATTACCGAATACCGGCAAACTGGTCACCCGGGAACGGCAGATGTATGGATACAGATTGGCGGGCATGTGCTGGATGCCACCAACCTTCAGGACGAAGACGAAAAACCATTACCTGTCGTAGATGCCTGGGTTGAGCTACTAAACCGGGATGATGAACGGTTGCAGTTGACGCAGACCAACGCACAAGGACGCTTTACCTTTGGCGAACTGCGCCCGGCTAAGTATCGGCTACGAACGGAAGGAACAGGCCAAGGTAAGCTGGCACGGGATATCGATGTACCTTCGTCAACCGGCGAATACGACTTGAAATACGACTAAATTCAGGAGGAGAACATTATGGCAGTGCAAGTTTCCTATCCGGGTGTTTATATCGAGGAGTTCGCGCC
>JAJFHR010000003.1 GCA_021775515.1 Hyphomicrobiales bacterium
GTTGACATCAATCGCATTAACATTGAACGCCGTGATGACATAAATCTGGTTTATAACCATAGTATCCGCGATAACAACGGCCCGCTGCACAAAGCAAGTTTTGCGGCTGAATACGGCAGTTCCGAGGTAACAACCAGGGCACGTCCAACACTTGGCATTCCTGAAACCACAGTTGAAGATACCCGTGCATTCGTTTCCAGCGATTTTGAATTCGATGCAGTTGCCCTGGCGGAGAACCTGTACTTTTCCAGCGGTGGATCAATCAGCATTGCCGATTACAAGGATTCCGCTGAAACCTACCGAGTTCTGGGTGCCCGGGCAGGGGTTGTCTGGCGTACTGAGGAGTTTGACCATTTCATGCTGTACAAGTCCCACGACTTATCCGGCGATGCAGTATTTTCAGATGTTGAAGTTGTCATAATTCCCTCGCTAGCGGCAGATTAAGAAGCAGATTCTGCGGTTTCATTTGCACCTTGTTTGCATTTGTCATTGCCAGACCCAAATAGACCGGGCGCCCCCTCAGCGATAATTCTACCGCATTTTGGTCAATGATTTCGAGCCTAAAAAGCGCAACAATCTGATTGAGTTCTTCAAAACTCAAGGATTTTTCCTCATATAGCGTATTCAACAGCTTGGTTGAGACCGCATCCAGCCCGATGTGCCAGGCCCATTTTTCATCATCGATTGATTGGCGCGGCTGGCACCTTACTTCCAGTTGATAAAAATGCTTAATCCACGCCTCAATCACGCGGGCAAAGGCATCAAGAGCCGGTTGGGTGAATCTGAAATCGATGACGGTATCGAACTTATCACTGCGCGGCCAATAAATTTCTTTATTGTCTTCCGACAGAACGTCCAATTCAATTGACGGAGTTGGCGTATTGCTTTCGACCAGCAACTGCCCAAGACCTCCGGCACCGCCAGTTTTGGCAAACATTTCTACAATTTCTTCATCGGCGAGCATAAGGCGGCCCTCATCGGTGCTGACATTTTGCTCGCGGTAAAAAATTTCGGCAACCTTGACCCTTATAGGATCATGGCAGTGGCTAAGAATATTGCGCAAGATTACTGCGACCATCTGATCGATAAAAACGGGGGGAATTTTGATGTCACCCGATTTCATCAAATTAAGATAGGCGTTCTCAATGGTTCCGCCGCGGGTCAACATTTCCTTGAAGCCGAGAACGACATGATAGTTTTCGCGCGCATCTTCATCGGCAAATTTTGCGATTTCGGCATCATCAATCTTTACAAATGGATCGGCCATCAATTTTTCAAAAGTGGCAATCTCATTTTCACACGATTCATCAATCGGGTGAATTTCGGGCCGCGTTAAATAAGCTCTGATAAAATCGGCTGTAACATCTAAATGTCCCTGCTGGTTTAGTGCCAACAGGTGAAAGCCGGAAGATTTCCAAAAATCAATCATCATCCTCAACTATATTCCAAATCCTTGTGTGGGCACCATCGCTCGGCGGTTTGATGATACGAAACTCCTCATGAATGCCACGATCATCAAGCGTCCTGGACACCGCGAAAATTGTATTAATCAGGTTATCTTTGCAAAGATCTTCTATAAATGCCGTTTCTTCCCGGGCTGCTGTTTTTGCAGCCTCCCTGTCAGGTGCTCCATATACATCAATGAGATGTTGCGAAAGCTTCGAAATCGCCAAATCATATTCATCATCGCTGATGTCACTGATTGCAACAAAGGTTGAGCGGCCAAAAGATCCAAGCCCGAGGAACCCATTGGCAAATGCTTGTTTGGTTTTTCCCGTGAGTTCGTTATCAACAACACTGCTGAACTGAAAAGCACCTGACACCGCCAGTTCATCTGCTTTGGCCGTTGTCTCATATACATAATCATCTGACGCATCAAACCGAACCACCCGCAAAAACCGCATTTATCGCCCCCGCCCCTATTCGCCGCCAGCAACGGCAAAATCCCGCACACGAAGCGAAATGGTTTTTCCGGCAGAAGTTTTGAGTAGCAGATTTCCATCGTCATCAAGGTTGAGAAAAGTTCCCTGGTAGGTGTGCCCGTCATGTTGAACAGAAATTTCTTCGCCTCGTCCCTCAGCCCGGCCAACCCAGTTTTCATGAACCGGCCTGAAGCCCTCATCATTCCAGGTGTGTATCCAGACCAACAAATGACGACTGACTGATTCCAGTAACCGCTTGGGCGACAGGTCTCCGACCCCTTCTTCAAACAAATTGGTTTGATCAAGGTTTTCGCCCGGGTTCATGTCGTTTGGATTTCCCCGAAGAGCAATCTGGATGCCGACTACCAGCCAATCGGGTATGTCGTCATCGCCAACCCCGGCCGGCAGGGCGACTTGAGCCAGACCGATGATGGCATCATTGAGAACAAAGGACTGCGGCCAACGATAAAACACGCCAATTTCAGGCGGTGCCAGAGCGCCAAAGGAATCACCAAAAGCCACCATGGCCGTGGGTAACATCTGCAAGGACTGGATCGTATGGGTTTCCGGTTCAAGCACCAATGCACATTCCAGATTACGTTTTGACGGCCCCCAATAAAAATCACCGGCCTGGGCTTTGCCAGCGGCGGCATTGCGGCGGGCCAGATCAAACGGACGCGGATGTCCCTTGACGCGGATTCCGTTCAACAGCGGCGGAAAAACCGGATCGGTTGAAAAACCATCGTCCATTCCCACTGTCATACACTCACCATCACCAGTTAACGCCCTGTCCGATCATTGGATTTATTCAAGCTCAATGTCACCCTCTACCACATGATTTAAGTCGGTTCCCTCAACACTAAGGACAACTTTGGCCTTTATGCTGCTTTGCTGGGACAAATTTCCCTCTCGCACGATTTTCTCAATCTGCTGCTGGGATGTAACACCGACTTGTTTGAGGAATTTTCGCATCGACATATTGAATTTTTCTTCGTTCATAACGTATCTCCCATCGGTAAATTCATGACCGCACAGGTTGCCCGGCGGCATGAAATTTTTAACTATTCTGGCACCAGTATCTCTAAAGCAATCTCAGAATTTTTGCGTATAATTTTTAGATCAAGCTTCATGCCGGGATTAGAGGAAACAAAGGCGCTAGTGAAATCTGCCGGTATTCTGATACGCCGGGCTCCCGCGGTCAGGATAATGTCGCCGGTTTGCAGCCCGGCTTTGTCCGCCGGTGACCCCGCAGCAACATTTAGAACCACGGCGCCTAAAACTCCAGCCTCATCGGGCGCTAAGGCGGGGTTGAGTTTGGCTCCGCTAAACTGCCATACGATGGATTTATTTTCCGCCAGCACCTTTGATGTGCGCTCTGCAAGTTGACTGGAGACCGCAAAATTTACGCCGATATTTGCATCTGACTGTTTGGTGAAAATGGCCGACAGAATACCGAGCAAAGCGCCATCGCCGGAAATAAGGGCACCGCCGGAGGCACCGGGATTAACGGCGGCATCGGTTTGAACAAAATCCTCTATTGGATTAAAGCCAACGCCGGCCTTGTGAACGGCGGATACCACACCGCAGGTCATCGACAAACCAAGGCCAAATGCATTGCCGATGGCACATACGGGCTCACCCAGTTTGGCCTCTCTGCCAAAGCTCAGCGGTAATAATTTTTCCTCAATGGATAAAACCGCTAAATCGGTCAATCTGTCCTGGCCGATGATTTTTGCCGGCAAAATTCGGCCATCGTAGGTCTTTACCCGTATTGACAAGGCGTTATTGATTACATGACGGGCGGTGACGATTTTGCTGCCATCCAATATAACAACGCCACTGCCCTGCGGCTCGGAAGCTCTCGAGCGCGGATTAGCCCACTCGGGCAACACACTGACAACAGAGCCCAAAACATCGGCCGGTTTTGCCAGTGCCGATACGAAAACCGTATGTTGCAGGAAACCGGAAACGGCAACAATAAGTGCTGCCCGGAAAAGCCACATTCCCACTTTAATTTGTGCCACTACCCAAGCGTACGTTACCACTTTGAGATTGGAACACATCCTGGGCCGACATCTTCACATTGCCCAACACGATGGATGAAACCACGGCGACAAGAGCAATCGTCAGCAGGCTTCCGACAAATGACTTCATGGATAATTCTCCTCAAACCTAGTTTACCGGCTGGGCGGCTGCCTTGCTGACAACTTTGCCGGCCTTTTCAAGATAATCAAGAAGTGCTTCACGCTCTTCTTTGCTTTGTATGCGTTGCAGGGGCATTTTGGTGCCCGGTGTGTAGTTTTGCGGCCCCTCGTTGAACAGGCGCCCTATTGTCTCCCGGCTCCAAATAATATCCGAGTTCGTCAACGTCTTGGAATAAGCATAGTTCGCTACCGTCCCTGCCCGTCGCCCAAAAACTTTATACAACGATGGGCCGGCCCGATTTTCACCATCTGGTGTAATTGTATGGCACACAGAACAGCGGCGTGCAAATTGGCGCGCGCCCAAATCATCTTCATTGATGACTTGAAAGCGCCGGGGGAATTTGCTTTTTATTTCGTCAAGTTGGCTCTCGTTATTGAAATCCCAATCTATGACGTAGTCGTCGAGACCACCGTAGAGCACTGAATCTTTGGCGCTGGAAAATGACAGCGCCCAAACCGGCCCATAAGGATCATGAAGCTCGTGCAGTAGTGTCCAGTTTTTCATCGACCAAATGCGTATATTGCCATCGCCGCCGCTTGCCCCTGCCAAACCACGTTCGCCGGCGACAAATCCAGCCAGCACCGGACCTTTGTGTGGTTTCAATTTGCGCAGGATCTTGCCGCTTTCAATGTCCAGAATATTGACAGCGCCATCAAGCGTGCCAATAAACAATTGCCTCGCACCAGGCAAAGTGCGCACCAGATTGATGCCCCAGCCATGATTGTAAATTGTACGCATTAATTCGCCGGTCTCAACCTGCCACATTCTCACCGTGCCGTCGTAACCACCCGAATAGAGGTATTGCCCGTCAATTGAAAATGTCAGCGAATTAATATTGCCGCGATGGCCTTTGAGGACGGCAATTTGTCGTTGTTTTTCGATATCCCACAAGCGGATGGTACTGTCCCAGGAAGCTGAGGCCGCAAATTTGCCATCCGGTGATGCCACCACATCCACAACTTTTGCTGTATGCCCCTTCAACCGGGTCACCAGCTCAAGATTTCCCAAATGCCAGATACCAACCGTGCCATCATCGCTGGCAGATAAGGCCAACGGTTTTCCCGGCACAAATTCAACCGAGTTAACCGCGCCATCATGGCCGGCAAGACGTTTGATGAGCTTTGATCCAGATTTCGAAATCGCCCAATAGATCAAGGTGTAATCGAAACTTCCGGTCAAAGCAGTGTGACCTTTGCTGGAGAGTTTGACCGACTTTACCGGCCCGCCGTGTCCGCGCAAAATACCGGCGCGAAGCATTTCAGAGGATATCAGGAACATGAGCGTAGACACACAGGCAATAGCGAGAAAATTTGCACCGCGATCATGGAAGCCTGGGTTTTGGGCACAGTATTTCCAGCGCATGTTTGTCCTTATTCTGCTGGCACCTGCACCGGATCTACCTGCTCTTTTTCGTCTCTTTCAAGTTCTTCGACCCACAAAGAGTGATGTTCCTTAGCCCAGTTTTTATCGACCTCGCCGGATCCCATGGCATCAAATGCGCTTTCCATTCCCAAAGTGCCGATGTAGATGTGGGCAAGAATTATACACACCATGAAGGTACTGACGATTGAGTGCCACAACTGCGACAATTGCATTTCCTGGATGCCGGATATTTCTGTCGGCAGGTCGAAACCCAGAGCATTTATGAGTGAGAAGGTCTTTGCAAAGATCGGCAACTGGAACGGAAACAGCAAAGACAGGCCAGACAGGCTTATAGAGGCACCAGCGATTAATATCAGCCAAAACAGGATTTTCTGGCCGGCGTTGAATTTTCTCGCTGGGGGGTGTGAGCCTTTGGTAAACAAACCACCGCCCTTCAAAAGCCAGATGATGTCATGACGATTGGGGAAATTGTGTTTGATCCACAATACCAGAATAAGCACGATGCCGAGGATAAATGCAAAAGAGACAAAATTGTGCACCCATTTGCCGGCTATTGATATCGTTGCAAAGGCGTCTTTTCCGAAAACCGGTATAAACAGAAATTTGCCGTAGACCATGTTTAGGCCGGTTAGTCCGAGAATAATAAAAGACCCGGCCAGAACCCAGTGGGCGTAACGCTCGATTGCGTTAAACCGCGTTACAGTTATGCCGCTCCTACCACCATCTATCTTTATTCGGCCGCGGAAAGCAAAAAACAAAGATAATAAAGCGATCGTGGCCAAAAGTGCCGTGCTGCCGTAAACAAATAATGGCCCGTTACGCAAATCCCGCCAGACCTGTCCGGCGGGCTGAACCATCACGCCAGATTTTTGATCCGGAATTGTAACATTGCCCTGGTTGCCACTTTTTACTGCACGCCAAAGATCGGAGTCCGAGTCATATCCCAGTGATCCGCCTGGCAAGGTTCGCGCATTTTGCGCCTGCGCAGTGCCGGAAAACTTTCCTTGCTGCGGCATGAATAGGATTGCCAATAATGCCAACATGAAAATACTGAGGCTTTTTTTGAAAAATTTAACAGCGGTGGTGGACTTGGGCATAAATGCGCCCTCCTAAAATTTCCCCCAGGAAGTTTGCGGCTCTAATTCAATCAAACCAATACCTGGATAATTATTTCAACGTGTTTCACAATGGCGGCTTCGGTATCCATGTATCCTGGAAAAATTCAAAACTCAAAAGTTTTGAAAGATTCCAAAAGTTACCTTGAGCAGCTCGTTCAAATGCATATCCTG
>JAJFHR010000021.1 GCA_021775515.1 Hyphomicrobiales bacterium
AAATCTCTTTGCACTGCTCATAAATATCGCTTTCATTCCCTTGTTTATCTGGGTATTGAAAATGCCGTTCACTGTTTTGGCGCCCATTATCTTTGTGTTGTGCCTGGTTGGTGGATATGCCCCGACTCAAAGCCTGCATGACGTGTGGTTAATGGTCGGCTTTGGTATTGCCGGATACTTGATGCGCAAGCTTGATTATCCGCTGGCTCCGGCGGTTTTGGCAATTGTCTTGGGGCCGCTTGCCGAACCGGCGTTACGGCAGTCTTTGCTGATTAATGATGGCTCGTTCTCTATCTTTTTCCTCCGGCCCTATTCAGCGCCGATCATGATAGCAGCTCTCATCTTGATACTGCTGCCGTTGTTTAAGGTCGTAAAGAACAAAATTAAAAGCCAAAAGGCTGCAGCCTAACCCGATGCCATAGGCTGACGAAAAGTAAATGCAAATAACTGCAGCGGGATGTTGCAGGGCACATGGTTTCTGGTGTATGGTATACCAGATAATAAGACGCATTTTTTTGACAATGAGTTTGACAGGAAAATTAATGGCGCAGGCGCGACTTAAAGTTCAACCGATAGCCGAAGACTTCTCTCTCAAGTCTCGCATTTATGCTTCGCTCAAAGAAGCGATTGTCTCGGCGGATATTTATAATGATGAAACCGATCTTAGGCTGGACGAAAGAAAGTTGTCAGAGCAGTTCGGTATCAGCCGAACCCCGCTGCGAGAAGCCTTGGCTCGTCTTGAGCAAGAAGGTCTGGTCAAGATAATTCCCCGCCGCGGCGTTTTTATCGCGCGCCGGACAAAGGCCGAAATACTTGAAATGATCACGGTTTGGGCAGCACTGGAGAGCATGGCGGCGCGGCTGGCAACCCTGCATGCCAGCGACGAGGAAATTTCGGCGCTGCGGTTAATGGTTGATGCCTTTGATAACCGCAGATTAAACGCCCATATTGATGAGTATTCAGAAGCCAATATCAAGTTTCATCAGGCAATTTTGAAATTGGGAAAAAGCGCCCTTATCGAAGAAATTGCCAGTGGTCTTTTCATGCATGTGCGAGCGATCCGTTCACGGACGATTTCGGAAAGTGATCGCGTTAACAAATCAATCGTCGACCACATGCACATTATTGAAGCATTAGAGGCGCGTGACACCGAACTCGCAGAACGTCTGGTGAGGGAACACACGCTGAGCCTCGCCGAGCACGTTAAACAGAATGTCACGAATCTCGACTGAGTTATTTTATCAAATTGAAAGAGCGAACACGCTCTTCGGGCATATTCACGGAGGATTTTATGTCCACGATACAAGCCAATAAAGCCACGGACTCACAAGCGGAAGCCGCAGAATTCCCTGGCTCTGATGACGTTGAAGCGCTGACCGATGGTTTCCATCTAATAATCGACGCACTCAAACTCAACGACATCAACACGATCTATGGCGTACCAGGCATTCCAATCACGGATTTTGGCCGATATGCCCAGGCAGCAGGCATGCGTGTCCTGTCTTTTCGCCATGAGCAGCACGCTGGATATGCCGCCGCAATAGCCGGTTACCTGACCAAAAAGCCCGGCATTTGCCTTACCGTCTCAGCCCCCGGTTTCCTCAACGGCCTGACAGCACTGGCTCACGCTACGACCAACTGTTTTCCGATGATCCTGATCAGCGGTTCGTCAGAGCGCGAAATTGTCGATCTGCAGCAGGGTGATTACGAAGAGATGGACCAGCTTGCCATTGCCAAAAGCCTGTGCAAGGAAGCCTATCGTGTCCTGCACGCTGAAGACATTGGCATTGCTATTGCGCGGGCCATCCGTGCCGCCGTTTCCGGTCGCCCGGGCGGCGTTTACCTTGACCTGCCGGCAAAACTGTTTGGCCAGGTTATGAATGCCGATGCCGGTGCTAAATCTTTGGTTAAAGTGGTTGATCCGGCACCGCGCCAGCTTCCGGCGCCCGAGTCAGTCACGCGCGCGCTCAATGAACTGAAGAACGCCAAGCGCCCTTTAATCATCCTCGGCAAAGGCGCTGCCTACGCACAGGCCGATGCCGATATTCGCGCATTTGTTGAAAAGAGCGGCATTCCCTACCTGCCCATGAGCATGGCCAAGGGGCTGCTGCCTGATACGCACCCGCAATCCGCAGGTCCGGCCCGCTCGCTGGTGTTGAAAGAAGCCGATGTGGTGGTAATGATCGGCGCCCGCCTCAACTGGCTGTTGTCGCACGGCAAGGGCAAATCCTGGGGTGATACGCCCAAACGGTTTATACAGATCGACATCGAGCCTAAAGAGATGGACAGCAATGTCGAGATCGTGGCCCCTTTGGTCGGTGATATCGGTTCCTGCGTATCAGCTCTTCTTGCCGCCATAGGTGAGGATTGGATCGCACCGCCAAGCGAATGGACCGAGGCCATCAAGACCAAAGTGGAAACCAACATCGCGCGGATGGCGCCGAAGTTGCAAAACAATAATGTGCCGATGGATTTCCACGGCGCACTTGGCGCTCTACGCACCATCATTAAAGAACGCCCCGATGTCACCTTGGTCAATGAAGGGGCAAACACGCTCGATTTTGCCCGCAGCATCATCGACATTTATCAGCCGCGCAAGCGTCTTGACGTTGGAACCTGGGGCGTTATGGGAATTGGCATGGGCACGGCCATCGCCGCCGCTGTGGAAACCGGCAAGCCGGTGCTGGCAGTCGAAGGCGACAGTGCTTTTGGTTTTTCGGGTATGGAAATAGAAACAATCTGCCGCTACAACCTGCCGGTCTGCGTGGTTGTCTTCAACAACAACGGCATCTACCGCGGAACCGACGTCAATCCCACCGGTGGTTCGGACGTTGCCACCACCGTCTTCGTCAAAGATGCCCGCTATGACAAAATGATGGAAGCCTTCGGCGGCGTTGGTGTATATGCCACGACACCAGATGACCTGACCCGCGCAGTGAAACAGGCCATAGAAACCGGCAAGCCGACGCTCATCAATGCAGTGATCGACGAAAATGCCGGAACCGAGAGCGGTCGTATTGGCAATCTCAACCCACAAAGCGTTGTGTCCAAAAAATGACCCAGCAACTTCAATTCAACCCAACTCTCATCTACAGGAACGCACAATGAAAGCGCTAGAAGGCGTACAAATACTGGACATGACACATGTTCAATCGGGACCGACATGTACGCAGTTGTTGGCATGGTTCGGCGCGGATGTTATTAAGGTTGAAAGACCAGGTGTTGGCGATGCCACCCGCGGGCAATTGCGTGATCTACCGGATGTCGACAGTCTTTATTTCACCATGTTAAATCACAACAAGCGCTCCGTAACGCTTAATACAAAAAGCGACAAGGGCAAAGAAATTTTCGTAAAGCTGATCGAGACTTGCGATGTCCTGGTGGAAAATTTTGCCCCCGGAGCCATGGATCGCATGGGGTTTTCGTGGGAACGCATTCACGAAATTAATCCGCGCATCATCTATGCCTCGATCAAGGGTTTTGGCCCGGGACCATATGAAGACTGTAAAGTCTATGAAAATGTGGCGCAATGCACCGGCGGCTCGGCTTCCACCACCGGGTTTCTGGATGGACCACCGACCGTAACCGGGGCACAGATCGGCGACAGCGGCACAGGATTGCATCTCGCTTTGGGCATCGTTACAGCGCTTTATCATCGTGAACACTCCGGCATAGGTCAACGGGTGACTGCTGCCATGCAGGATGGTGTGCTCAATCTGTGCCGGGTTAAATTGCGCGACCAGCAACGGTTGCAGCATGGCCCGCTTACAGAATATAGCCAGTATGGTCAGGGGATTGAATTTGGCGATGCGACACCACGTGCGGGAAATGATTCCGGTGGTGGGCAGCCGGGCTGGATTCTCAAGTGCAAGGGCTGGGAAACCGATCCCAATGCCTATGTCTATTTCATTACCCAGGCAGCGGTGTGGGGAAATGTGTGTGACATAATTGGCCGGCCGGAATGGAAAGAAGAGCCGGGCTATGCAACGCCGCCGGAACGTCTTGATAAAATATCTCAGATCTTTGATGCCATCGAAGAGTGGACAAAGACCAAAACCAAGTTAGAGGTTATGGAAATATGCAATCCGCTTAATATTCCCTGCGGGCCAATCCTATCGATGCGCGAACTGGCTGAGGAACCGTCGCTCCGGCAGACCGGAACGATCGTCGAGGTCGACCATCCAGAGCGCGGCAAATACCTGACTGTCGGCAACCCGGTGAAATTGTCCAATTCTGTTAGCCAAGTAACCCGCTCCCCACTTCTGGGCGAACATACAGATGAAATTTTGGCAGATGTCCTTGGTCTCAGCGCTGAAGAAATCGCCGCGGCCAAATCTGCAGGTGCCGTTTAAACTTAAGCTTTGCAAAAACAACAAAGCTGACGAGGAGAAGCTACGATGCGAATAATCGTGAAC
>JAJFHR010000201.1 GCA_021775515.1 Hyphomicrobiales bacterium
CCATGCCAAATAAAATATGATCCTTAGGGGGTTCTTCAGCATATACATCAAGCGCAACTCCGGCCACGCGGCCTGCCGCCAAAGCGGCTTTCACCGCTTCATCAACAATTAGGCCACCGCGCGCGCAGTTTATAATCCGCACGTCGGGTTTCATTTTTTCCAGTGCACGGGCATCAATAAGGTTACGGGTTTTTTCCGTTAGCGGTGTGTGCAGAGAAACAAAATCCGCCCGCGCCAGAAGATTATCCAGATCAACCTTCTCGACACCTAACTCCATCGACCGTTCAACCGATAAATACGGATCAAAAGCCACCACCTTCATTTTCAGCCCAAGCGCACGTTCAGCTACAATCGAGCCGATATTGCCGCAACCAACAATGCCCAGGGTTTTACCGGTAACTTCAACACCAACATAACTGCTTCTGTCCCAATCACCGGCTTGGGTAGAGCGATCGGCCGCCGGAATTTTGCGCGCCAGCGCCAACATCAGCGTAATCGCATGTTCAGCCGTAGTTATAGAATTGCCGAACGGCGTATTCATGACAATGACGCCCTTGTTTGTTGCCGCCTCCAGGTCAATATTATCAATGCCAACCCCTGCCCGGCCTATCACCTTTAAGCGATCGGCAGCAGTAAGAAGCTTTTCCGTCACTTTGGTTGACGACCGGATGGCCAGCCCGTCATATTCACCGATTATCTCGAGTAATTCCTGTTTATCCAGGCCAACCTTGATATCGAAATCTATGCCGCGCTGCTTAAAAACGTCGACAGCTTTTTCACTTAATTTATCTGCTATCAGCACTTTTGGTGCCATGACTATCGTCTCCTAAATTTCTCGGGGGATGCTTAAAGTTCAGCAATCAACGTGGCAAATGCCCAGTCGAGCCAGGGGATCAGGGCTTTCAGGTTTTCAGGTTCAACCGTTGACCCCGTCCAGATCCGCAATCCGGGCGGTGCATCGCGATAGGCATCGATATCAAAGGCCACACTTTCTTCTTCCACAAGCATAGTCAGGCGCTTTGAAAAGGCCCGCTGGTCGTCCTGCGATAGGGTTGTAATGCGCGGGTCGCAAATTCTGAAACACATGGAAGTATTAGATCTAATTTCCGGCCGGTGGCTGAGAAATTCAATCCAATCAGTGCCGGCAACCCAGTCCTCAAGAATTCTTGCATTGCCATCTGCCCGGTCGATGAGGGCTGAAAGTCCGCCTATTTCCCGCCCCCAGCTCAAGGCATCGAGATAATCTTCAACACATAACATTGACGGTGTATTTATGGTCGCACCGGCAAAAACCGCCTCGGTAAGTTTTCCAGCCTTTGTCAGGCGGAAGATTTTTGGCAACGGCCACGGTGGCGTATAGGTCTCCAAACGCTCAACGGCCCGTGGCGATAAAATGAGCATGCCGTGAGCACCTTCGCCACCTAAGACTTTCTGCCAGGAAAATGTCGCAACATCGAGTTTCGACCACTCGATTTTCTGCGCAAATACGGCCGACGTTGCATCGCAAATTGTCAGGCCCTGGCGGTCATCGGCTATCCACGCGCCATCAGGAACTCTGACGCCAGATGTTGTACCATTCCAGGTGAAAACAACATCATTGTTGAAATCGACCGAAGTCAAATCCGGCAACTCACCATAATCGACCTGCAACAGGCGAGTATTTTCCAACTTCAACTGGTTCTTAATGTCACTGGCCCAGCCAGAGCCGAAACTCTCCCAGGCGAGCACATCAACTCCCCTCGCCCCCAGCAAAGACCACAATGCCAGTTCAACCGCACCGGTATCCGATGCCGGCACGATGGCTACCCGGTAATCAGTGGGAATTTCCAGAAGTTCTTTGGTTTGATCAATCGCGCGTTTCAGCAGCGCTTTACCGTGTTTTGACCGGTGCGATCTACCAAGAAAAGCTTGTTTGAGATGATTAACCGACCAGCCTGGGCGTTTGACGCAGGGGCCGGACGAAAAGCGTGGATTCACCGGCCTTACGGCAGGTTTAGAAGTAGCTGTCATTTTTCTCTATCCTTACAGATAGTTGCCTCTCGTTGGGGAGAGGTGTCCCACTGACCGGGTTAAGGAAATGGCAGCCGATTGTCAATTAGTTTATCGGGCTCCTCCCAAATAATTGATAATAAATAACAATAAAGCCCCGCCGGTTTTAACGGCAGGGCTTGAGTGAAATATTGTGTTTAACGGCTTACTTAGTCAAGAAAACGATAGCGCAGGCCAATTCGAAAATCATGTGAGGCGAGTTTGTCGTATGTGAACGCATCACCGCCTGACTTACCCTTGCCCAAATCGATATAACGATAACTCGCATCTACCGCTAAAGCTTCATTGATATCGTAGCTGACGCCAGCGTGCAAAGCATAGGCAAAGCTGGTTTTTGATCCACTCGTTGATGTTACGGGCAACGATACGGCGGTGACCTTATTATGCGACAGGCCAACACCGGCGCCAACATAAGGGGTAAAACCTCTGTAGTTGCCAATGTCGTAATAAACATTGACCATGGCCGTATAGGCTTTGTATTTGGCATCGAGGCTGGTGAAATCATCTTGTACGCGGGCATTCGACCGGTATCCCAGCGTCAAATCAGCACGCAGGTTCTCATTGATTTCACAACCGACGCCGATATCGGCGATGATTGTATCTTCGAATTCCTCGCCCAAAGCCGTAGAAACAATGCCGCCGGGCAGGTTTTTCACAAAATCAGGGCGCTCGTAAGAGGCATAGCCTATATCGCCGCGAACATAGATACAGCTCGATACTTCCGGATACGTTTCAATAGGCGGCGGCGGCGGCGGTGGCGGTATCAAATCCGCAGCGTTAGCTGTGGTGGCCCCTATCATCAAGGCTGCGGTGCAAATACCTAATATTATCCGGGTCTTCATGTACTCAACTCCATCATTAGTCCTTGATCCTGGACGTCATGCCGGTGAAATATCTTTTCTGAATATCCCACATCATCCACTGTCTTTTTATCGCAGTGCGCCCACCTGCCGGTTTTCCAGTAGGTATCGCCCGCACAGCGCCAATCGATTTGAGCAGTCCGTCTTCTAATGACCGCTGATGGGCAAAGAGTGAATGATAGTGCTTAATATCGTCTTAATCGCTAGAGGAGAAATCCAAGAAAACATGAGCTTTCGTCCGGATGAAATTCAACATTCACCGAGTTAAGAGGAAATTTTATTAAGTATAGATAGATTGCTGGCTGAAGGAATAATCCCAGATCGGGACATGTCTTCATCAATAGTTAACTTTTAGGCAACCGAAGATTGAACTGCAGACGAAATATCGTCGACTACTTGCTGCACCAGAGCACCGTCATCTCCTTCTGCCATAATCCGGATGAGAGGTTCGGTTCCAGACATGCGTATGAGAACGCGTCCCTTCTGGCCCAATTGCCGCTCCCCTTCTTCGACAGCCTGTTTGACAAGAGCATTTTCCAGGGGTTTTCCTTCCTGAAAACGAACATTTTTCAAAATCTGCGGCAAGGGATCAAACAGATTGCAAATTTCGCTGACCCGTTTTTCCTTGGCAGCCACAACCGCCAGCACTTGCAAGGCCGCGATTAAACCATCGCCCGTTGTCGCAAAATCACTCAAAACGATATGACCAGATTGCTCGCCACCTACATTAAAGCCATGCTTGCGCATGTGCTCGACCACATAGCGATCTCCAACCGCTGTTCGGGCAAGAGATAAACCATTGGACTGCAAATACTGCTCTAAGCCGAGATTGGACATTACCGTTGCGACAATCCCATTGGTCGTTAATTTGTCGGCCTGCGCCCATGTAGTAGCGATGAGTGCCATAAGCTGGTCACCGTCGATTAATCGGCCTTTTTCATCACAAATCAAAACCCGGTCGGCATCACCATCGAGCGCAATACCAATATCGGCACGCATTTTTTTGACCTGATCACACATCAGTTGGGGGGAAGTTGACCCGCATTCCTGGTTGATATTAAATCCATCCGGCTTATCACCAACACTTATGACCTCCGCGCCCAGCTCCCACAAGGCTGCGGGCGCAACCTTGTAGGCGGCACCATTGGCACAATCTACCACCACCCTTAAACCATCAAGGCGCAAATGGCGCGGTAAAGTACGTTTGGCAAATTCGATATATCTGGCCTGGGCATCCTCAATTCTCTTGGCCCGGCCAAGCTCCTTGGATTGCGCCCGAACGGAATTCAGATCCGACGCCAACAAGTGTTCGATTTTAGCCTCGGTTTCATCCGACAACTTATAGCCGTCAGGCCCGAACAGCTTGATGCCATTATCATGATAGGGGTTATGCGACGCTGAAATCATAACGCCCAGATCTGCGCGCAAAGACCGTGTCAACATGGCAACGGCCGGTGTTGGCAACGGGCCGAATTGGAACACATCCATGCCGACCGCTGTAAATCCGGCAACCAGGGCCGGCTCGATCATATACCCCGAAAGCCGGGTATCTTTGCCGATCACCACCCGATGCCGGTGGTTACCGCGAGTATATAAACTGCCCGCTGCCATACCAACTCTTAGAGCAGTTTCGGCAGTCATTGTGCCCGAATTTGCCCGATCCCGAATTCCATCAGTGCCAAAATATTTTCGTGACATACCGGAATACGCCTCCGCATCTACTTATCTATTAAAAACAAAATAACCGCCCACTCTCTAGGTGCCGGCCTCTTACCGCACAAGACTATTACCAGAATTTGCGCTAAATATGGTTAAGCAAAAACATAAAACCACCCTACAATCAACTATCACCAGTGGCCGCAGAGATTGGCCAAAATTTCTCCAAAGATCATTCATTCACACCGCCGCGATTGCCTGAGACACACGCAACGCCTGGCGGGTTTCCGCAACATCGTGAACCCGGATAATCTGTATGCCCTGCGCTGCCCCGCTCAGGGCGGCTGCAATCGAGCCGGGTGTGCGATTTTTGGCTTCTGATGCCTCTGCAAGATGGCCAATAAACCGCTTGCGCGAGGCACCGAGCACAACAGGAACGCCAAGTCCGTGAAAAAAGGCCAAATTTGCCAGCAGCATCAAATTGTGATCGAGATTTTTGCCAAAGCCGATACCAGGATCAACCATCAAATTTTTGGATTTTATCCCCGCCTCCACCGCAGCCTCAAGCCGCCCGGCCAACCAGTTAAACACTTCCAGCACAACGTTTTCATATTGCGGGTTCTCCTGCATGGTTCGCGGATCACCTTGAGCATGCATAAGGATAAGCGGAAGGTCTACATCGCGCGCAACCTCAAGGCTTTGTTGCTGATAGGTCAGCCCCGAAATATCGTTCAAAAGCCGCGCACCACTTTCTGCGGCCTCCTGCATGATCTCTGGTTTCCGCGTATCAATCGACAACGGTTGGGCAAGATTACTTAATCCTTTCACTACCGGCAGGACCCGCTCAGCCTCGTTTTTTACTGAAACAGCCATTGCTCCCGGCCTGGTGGATTCTCCGCCAATATCAAGAATATCGGCTCCTTCCTGCGCCAGTCGCCGGCCATGTTCGATAGCCTCCGCAGGGTCGAGATAATTACCGCCATCTGAAAAGCTGTCTGGTGTAACATTCACCACCCCCATGATAAGAGGGCCCCTGCATTTATGTTTAACCGGCAGCGCCCGGCTTTGTTCCACAAGATGCAACCGCTCACCTACCACGGCATCTTTCGATCTCTTCAAATCCCGGTAAGAATAAAATTCGCGCTCAAGACTACCCGGCGCACCAGTCAGGAGCTGACCATTCAAAAACCCGATAGAACCGCCCGCAAGCTTTCCAGCTTTACCGTCTTCAATAGCCTCACGAGCCGCTGCGCCATAAAGTAGGCCCACAGGATTTATATAAAGATCAAACGCCATGGGCATTTCCTACACCGGATACGTGCTACACTTCCAATTGAATTGTTTTGGCGGTTATCAAAACTCCGAAATACATAAGGCGGAACCTATAAGCTGGTTCCGCCTTTTTAATCGACAATCAGAATTGTTTATGTCTGCGGTTGCGGTTTCATGCTGCCGTCAGAGGGACCTGTTTTTTTCTTGGAACCTTTTTTTGCAGCACCGGCAGTAGGAACAGCCGAGCCCATGTCGTTTGAAGGTTCATCCGGGTCTTCGCGTACCGGCTGTTTGCCTTTGAGCAAATTGATAATCTCATCTCCACTCAGAGATTCATACTCCAACAGCCCTTGGGAAATTGTATGAAGATCATCGATCTTTTGCTTCAACAACTTCTTCGCCAGCTTGTATCCTTCATCAACAAGGCGATGAA
>JAJFHR010000202.1 GCA_021775515.1 Hyphomicrobiales bacterium
GACAAGATATGGTGTTTGCGATAAAATCCCGTCAGCCCGGCGCAGAGCCTCATGCACTTCGGTTGTTGCAGCTTTGATGGTGGCATGTGCCGCTGCCGCCTGCCCTCTGATCAACGGTCGCACGATGCCGTTGTTTATGGCATCACGGCCATAGTTCATGACTTCAAAGGTTCGCTGCCAAATCAATCCGGTTTGTTCCGCCGTTGTGCCGAAAAGCGGCGGGTTGGGGTGTTGTTTTTCGAGAAACGCCATGATGGCGATGGATTCATAGAGGATATAGTTTCCCGATTTAAGGACGGGAACCTTTCCATGGGGGTTCAAAGCCAGAAATTCCGGGCTCTTGTGAGCGCGTGTTGAAGGGTCTATGCGATGTGAAACAAACGGAATTTCCTTAAGGGCCAAAGTCAACATCACGCGCCAGGAATTCGGACTGCCGCTTATCCAATAAAGTTCGTAGTTCATATAAGTCCCACTGTTTGCTGATTATCTTTGGGAGAATATAGGTGGGTCATCTGAATTCGGTAATTCTTGAAATTTGTAACCAAGTGGTCCAAAAACAGACCATGACAAATTGGGATGACCATCGCTTTTTTCTCGCGATCGCCCGGGAATGTTCAGTGCGGCGGGCTGCTAAAAGCCTGGGCGTCAGCCATTCAACGGTTTTGCGGCGGATCACAGCTTTTGAAGATGATCTTGGCGTGCGCTTGTTCGAGCGCCTGCCTACGGGCTATTTTACGACTGCTGCGGGCGAAGAATTGTTGCAATCAGCTCAGCGTATCGAAGAAGAGGCAATGGCTGCGGGCCGCCGGGTGGCGGGGCGGGATAATTTGTTAAGTGGTAAGCTTCGTGTCAGCCTGCCAGGTGCTCTTGCAACCCATTTGCTTATGCCGGATCTAGTGGCCTTCGAGCGCGAAAACCCGGAAATCACCCTTGAATTCGAACTGACCTATATAATTTCCGATTTGGCAAAACGTGAAGCAGATGTTGCAATCCGGTTATCGAATGATCCACCGGGTGACCTGGTCGGGCGGCGGGTGCTCCATATGTCAAGTGCTACGTATGTTTCGCGGCAATGGTTGGAAAAAATCGGTGAAGGGCGCGCGCTTCACGGCTTGAAGTGGGTAGGGTTTTCTGCGGTTGAATCTTCACAATGGCAGGAAGATAGCGGTTTTGCCGATCTGCCCATGGGGATATCCATTGAAGACCCGGTGGCCCGGATGGAGGCGGTGCGAGCAGGCGCCGGCATGGCGATTTTGCCGTGTTTCATGGCCGATGGGCAGCGTGATCTTCACCGCGTTCCTCCAGGTACGGTACAGCCGCACAAAGATGTCTGGGTGTTGACACACAAGGATCTGCGTAACGCCGCCCGCATCCGCAAGTTCACTGATTTTATGGCGGAGGCTTTGCGCAAAAATCGTAACTTGCTGGAAGGAAAATGCTGGCGGCAATAAGCAGTCTTTATGCGATCTGAAACCGGTTTGGCGGCCAGGCGGACGCAACTTATTCAGATTTGACGCTGTAGGATAAGGATTAGCTTGCGGACGTGATTTTATTTACATCCTCAAGGCCGATTGGATTGCCGCCCACACCCCAGTGACCATCGTTGATTTCTTCGATAACCACCCAAGTGACCTCCCGCAGCTTATCGCTGGTGACCTGAGCAACAGCGTCAGTGATTTTGCCGATCAGGTCGGTTGATTGCGCGGCGCTGAGTTCCTCTTTGAAAACCTTTACGGTGATAAGCGGCATAATTTCCTCGGTTTTTAAACGGTTGCAATTTGATTGTAAATCACTCAGGGCTGGACTTTCGACCGGCCCTGAGTATTGACGACTAGGTGTCAGGTGGTTTTTACGCTTGCCAGATGGCCCAGGCCGAGGGCTTCGACCACATGGGTTTGCACCGGCTCGGTCGCCTCATTGACCGCGTCCGAACCATAGGGGTTGCCGACGACCGTGCGGGCTGGCCGCTGGCCCTTGGGTGTGTCGATTAAAACGGCAATTGCTGAGGCGATGTCCTGAGGATTAGGGGCATCATCGCCGGATAAGAGTGTCATGAACTGCTCGAACATGGCCCCGGGTATTTTTCCAATTTCACCATATTCGGCAACGCGGCTGGTGTCGGCGGGCTGCAATGCACTGTCGTACATCTGTGTCGGATAGGCGCTGGGCTGGACAAGGGCTACGTCGATACCAAGTTGAGATACCTCATAACGATAACTGTCGCTAAGCGCCTCCACTGCAAATTTGCTGGCTCCGTACAGTCCAAAAAACGGGAAGGTGACACGACCCAGAATTGAGCCAATGTTGATGATTAATCCGTCTTGTTGGCGACGAAGTATGGGCAGTACGGCGCGGCTGACGCGATGCAGGCCAAAAACGTTTACGTTGAACAAATCGGCTGCCTGATCTGCAGTGAAGGCTTCCGAAACGCCAGCCGAGGCCATGCCGGCATTGTTGATTAATACATCGATGCGTTCGGCATTTTCGACAACCGCCTGTATCGCCTTTTCAACCGAATTGGTGGAGGTAACATCAAGCTCCACGACCTCTGCGCCTAGTGCGCGCAGGTCATCGGCATGTTGCTTGTTTTTGCTGTTTGGCTCGCGCATGGAGGCAAATACCTGATGGCCGTCTGCAATCAGTCTTTCGGCAGTCTTGCGGCCAAAGCCTGTTGACGAGCCGGTAATAAGAACGGTCTTGGTCATGAATTATTCCTTTTAAAATTTCGATTGATGATTGGCGTAAGCGATGTTTGCGCCGGAATTTTCAGGATAATTTCCGGGTAAGAAAATCGACCATGACGGCGGCAATTTCCGTGTGATGGGTTTCGAGGGCGAAATGACCGGTATCAAAAAAACTTATTTCTGCCTCGGGAATATCTCTTTTGAAGGCCTCGGCCCCGGGCGGTAGGAAGAATGGATCATTTTTGCCCCAGACAGCGAGCAGCGGAGGGCAGTGGTCGCGAAAATATTTCTGGAAAGTGGGATAAAGAACGACGTTGCTGGCATAATCGAGAAACAAATCCAGTTGAATTTCATCGTTGCCGGGTCGCGCCAGCAAGGCGCTATCGAGCGTGTATCCTTCCGGTGCCACCAGTGAGGTGTCTGGTACGCCATGGGTGTATTGCCAGCGTGTGGTTTGGGGAGTGATCAAGTCTCGAAGCGCTGCACGGTTGTGAGATGTAGGCTGTTGCCAGTAATTTCGAATTGGCGCCCATCCTTCGCTGAGCCCTTCCTCATAGGCGTTGCCGTTTTGAGAAATAATCGCGGTAACCTTCTCTGGATGGCGAACGGCGATACGAAAGCCCACCGGGGCACCATAATCAAATACGAAAATTGCAAATCTGCTTAAGCCGATAACCTGTGTGAAATCATCGATGATATCTGTGAGGGTTTCGAAGGTGTGATCAAATTCACCATCTTCAGGGGCTTCAGAAAACCCAAATCCCGGCAGGTCAGGGGCGATGAGATGATAGGTGTCGGCAAGAGCCGTGATCAAATTCCTGAACATGTGACTGGAGGTAGGAAATCCATGCAACAGTAAAAGTGTGGGTGAAGCTGGAGACCCAGCCTCGCGATAGAAAATTTTATGTCCGGCAACATCGGCGGTACGGTAAGCGATGGAGTTCATTTTTTATCTCTGATTGCAGGCAGATGGGAAGAAGATAACGTAACCATATAAATTATGTTTAAAGGGTTACAACTTCATAAGTAACTTGTCAATATGAATTTTAAAGGTTATTTTAGATCGTGGTCGCGATTGATGGCTCGCGGTCTTTTAGGAGCTCAAAAAAATGACTGATTCCGGGCTATTACCGCCAGATTTTATTGCCGATGATCGAGCGCTCGACTTTCTAAACTCCATTGCCGCGCCTTCAGGAACCGACATTGAATGGCTTGTTGATGGGCCAAATTTTCTTGCTTGGCTGGAGCAGGCCGGTTTGGTGCCGGGTGAAGTATTGATGCGGTTTCGAGCTGAAAGTCCGGGCGATAAGCTGGATGAAGTCGCTGCACGGGCGCGGGATTTAAGGGAATGGTTTCGTGTGTTTGTCACGTCATATGCCGGTGAAAGGCTTTTGCCCTCCGCCCTTGCTGAATTGGGCAGGATCAATGATATTTTGGTCCGCGATGAGACCTTTCGCCAGATTGAGGTTAGTGGCGACCGGGCGCACAAAGATGGTCACGAAAGCGATAAAGAACCCGGTTTTTCACTGCGCTTGCAGCGGCATCGGCGATGGGAAGAACCTGAAGATTTACTGTTGCCGATAGCGGAAATTATGGGTGATCTGATTTGCAGACCCGATTTTGAGCGTATAAAAAATTGCGAAGGACCGACCTGTACAATGTGGTTCCTTGATGTGAGCAAAAATCACACACGACGCTGGTGCAGTATGGCGGTCTGTGGAAATCGCGCCAAAGCAGCGGCTCACCGGGCCAAAAAACGCGCCGTTGGATCTAATTAAATCCCATTGATTTTTCACAAGAGGTGCAATTTAGCTTGCGGCTGTTCAAGGGTTTTCCATGCCAGGTGCATGAGGCGTTTTATCTCCAGCAAAATACCGGACCATATCAACGGCATCGATGATCAACGATAAGCCGTTGACGATGAACAGGGCTAAAAGCCACTGTTTTTCGGTCGCGGAAAGTTCGGTTGATTGATAAATCGGCCAAAGCCAGATCAACATAAATATCCAGTAAAACTGGGCAGTGCCAATAATTCTGGTGAAGCCAAATTTGCCGGTCAGAAAAATCATTGTGGCGAAGACAACCACGATCGTGATGAGAACTACTTTTGCATGAGTTGTATTGAGGAAAAATAGCGGCATTACCCAGTTCAAAAATGCCTGCAGGCCAACCCAGAAAAACCACAGCCAGCCTAGTTTGTAAGTTCCAACAAAAAGTGATTTTGTGGATTTCAACATTCGAATTTTCCGATTGTTTGGAGGTTATAAATTTAGAAAACCAGTCTACTGCAGATGAAATTGATGAGAGCTGGCGGTATTTGCAGATGTCCTTGGCAAAAATGGGCCGGTGAATTTTTTGAGGTTTATCTGCGCATTTATGGCGAGATAGCCGGTTATTTCCCCAAGGCACAACTGGCTCGTAATTTTGCGATTTCGTCGCGGCTTGGCCCCGTTTTCCGCACGCCGTCGCCGTGTCCCGGAGCTTCCACCTTAATCACATCCGCCCCTGGTCGGCCAAAATTCGGGCAGCCAAGGGGCCTGAGATCATCGTCGTTATATCGACTATACGAATGCCGTTAAAGGCACCGGCCACAATACTCTCCATTCAATTTTATTTGAATACCATCCAACCGCGCCGCGGCGTACCAGTGCCAAGCGTCGTTTCCGTCAGGTGGCAACCGGCTGCGCGCAAGGCTTCACGGTGTTCGATCGGTGCCGCTGTCGCGATAGCCTGTTCGAAAGGGTGCAGTTTTTTGAAACTGTCGAGTGAAAGAACCCGATGCACAAACGCTGCAGTCTTGGGCCAGCGGTCGGCATCAACCTCAAAGCCGATGAACTGCTGGTTGCGGAAGAATGAAGCGATCGAAATATCGGCGATTGAAAGCTCGCCGAAAATAAATCCGTCAGCCGGCAATTCACCTTCCAGGTAAGTTAGGACATGTGGTATTTCGTTGTCTTTTGCGTGTTCCAGCATGGTGTTATCAGGGGCTTCGTTCCATAAAACCGGGTTGAGAACCTGGTTGTTAAAAAAATGCACCATCAACACTTCCTGCATTCGGGTGTCGGCATATTCTTCCAGCCAGCGGGCCCGGGCTCGTTGGGCGGGAGTGGCAGGATAG
This sequence comes from Hyphomicrobiales bacterium, assembly GCA_021775515.1. Lineage (GTDB taxonomy): Bacteria > Pseudomonadota > Alphaproteobacteria > Rhizobiales > JAJFHR01 > JAJFHR01. Next base: position 5,803 of record JAJFHR010000202.1, read on the forward strand.
ATGGAAGGCGAGGGATAGCGATCGTCGAGGTATTCGCAAACGATGGTAGAATCCGATACTGTAACATCACCATCGATCAGTACCGGGATACGGCGAACCGGGCTTATGGTGGTAAATTCATCACTGCCCATGAAGGCGATGATCGGGTCTATCTCATAGCTGATGCCCTTGATATCGAGGACCACAAGCACCTTACGGACATAGGGGGATAAATAACTCCCAATAATTTTTACATGTTTTTTAGGCTTTTTTTGATCCTGCGGCATCGATATTTTTTCCTTTGAGCTTGACACAGAAATTCATATAACCTGTTCATTTTTGATATGTAACTGTTGAAATTTGCGCTATCTATGTCCATATTTGGCCATATGTCGAACTGGGATGATCGGCGCTTTTTTCTCGCGGTGGCCCGGGAAGCGTCTTTAAGAAAGGCCGCCAATGTACTTGGTGTCAGTCGTTCTACGGTGTCCCGCAGGATTACCGCTCTTGAAGATGAGCTCGGTGTGCGGCTTTTTGAAAGACTGCCGGGTGGATATTTTAC
>JAJFHR010000203.1 GCA_021775515.1 Hyphomicrobiales bacterium
GCCCATCACGGCCAGACCCCGCCGTGTGCCGAAGCGCTCATCAAGGCAGGTATCGCACGCGTAGTGTGTGCCCTGTCCGATCCCGACACGCGTGTAAAGGGGCAGGGCCTGGAGATTTTACGGGCCCGCGGCATTTCGGTCAAGCTTGGTGTAGCTGCAGATGAGGCACGTCAAGTATTACACGGGTATCTTTCCCGAAAAATACACGGCAAACCCCACGTACAACTGAAGCTGGCGATATCCAGTGATGAGATGCTGGCGACCAACGATCCTGACAAACGCTGGATAACCGGGACCTTAGCCCGGGATCGCGGCCATCTCATGCGCGCCTGCAGTGACGCGATTGTCGTTGGTGTTGGAACAGTTTTGAGTGATGACCCTGAATTGACCTGCAGACTTAGCGGATTGGAGAATAGATCACCCCTGCGGGTCGTTATCGACACCAACCTGAGAACGCCGCTAAATTCCCGTCTCGTCACCTCGGCAAAACAAACAACCTTGGTGATTGCATGTTCAGAAAAGACGCAACAAGATAAACAGCGGCCTTTTGAGGAAAATGGGGTTGAACTATTAAAGTTTGCCTGCCGGTCCGGCCACCTCGACCTAACCGCCGTGCTGGCAAAACTTGCCGCTCGCGGGATTAACCGGGTTCTTTTTGAAGGCGGGGCTCAAATAGCAAACTCTCTTGTGAAAGACGGCCTTATTGATGAGTTTGCCATCTTTAAAGCACCAGCGCGAATAGGCAACAAGGGATATCCGGCCTTTGCCTCCAAGCCGCTAAAACAGATAATCGATGAACTGTCTTTAGTAGAGGATTATAAATTAACGGTTGGACCCGACGAATTGAGCCTGTATCACCGTCGTCATTTGACATAATGGAATAGAATATGTTTACCGGAATTGTGACTGATGTCGGCAGGGTTGTTGCCAGTGAGGGGACGCGAGACCTGCAGGTGAAAATCGCTAGTACCTACGATATCGAAACAATTGATATTGGTGCGTCCATTGCCTGTTCCGGTGTTTGTCTGACGGTAATCGAAAAAGGATTGAGTGAGGACGGCGAACCCTGGTTTAAGGTAGATGTTTCCGCGGAAACAATTGACAAAACTACTGCTGGCAGGTGGGCTAAAGGATACCGGCTTAATCTTGAGCGCGCGTTGAAAATTGGTGATGAGCTTGGCGGCCACATGGTTTCAGGACATGTGGACGGGCTGGCGGAGATTATTGAAATTACCGCCGACGGGAAAAGCCGTCGCATCCGTTTTAGGGTGGCACGCGAGTTCGCAAAATTTGTCGCGGCGAAAGGCTCGGTCTGTCTCGATGGTACATCTTTGACGGTAAATGATGTCGAGGACTGCGAGTATGTGGTCAACATAATTCCTCATACTCTTGAGGTTACAACTTGGGGAATTAAGAAAAAAGGTGATAACGTCAACTTTGAAGTTGATGTGATGGCGCGCTATGTTGCGCGGCTCAATTCGGAGACAATGACCTGATGTCGACTAACAGCGCGATTAATCCGGTGCCCAACGAAATTCTTTCTCCCATAGAAGATGTGATTGAGGATGCGCGTAACGGCCGAATGGTTGTCCTGGTGGATGCTGAGGACCGTGAAAATGAAGGGGATTTGATTATCCCTGCCCAGATGGCCACGCCCGATGCGATTAATTTTATGGCCAAACATGGCCGTGGCTTAATTTGCCTCGCTGTGCAATCGGAGCGCGCCAGGCAATTGAGTCTGGAATTTATGACACCGCGCAACCAGTCCCGCCACGAAACGGCTTTCACAGTGTCCATTGAAGCGCGTGAAGGCATTTCCACCGGCATTTCGGCTCACGACCGCGCCCATACAATTTCAGTCGCCATCGACCCGACTAAAGATCATCAAGATATCGTCTCACCCGGCCATGTTTTTCCGTTGGTAGCCAAAGACGGCGGCGTATTGGTGCGCTCCGGCCATACTGAAGCCGCCTGCGATATCGCGCGTCTGGCCGGTCTCTATCCAGCCGGGGTCATATGTGAAATCATGAATGACGATGGCTCAATGGCAAGGCTCAGCGATCTTATCCCCTTTGCCCAGTTCCACGGCTTAAAAATTGGCGCAATTGCTGATCTGATTGCCTATCGCCGACGTTACGACAATCTTGTCAAAGTGTTGAAGGAACAAACGATTACCAGCGCTCATGGCGGTGAGTTTACGTTGAAAATATATGCCAATACGGCGGATTATGCCGAACACGCCGCCCTGATAAAAGGTGATGTGAAAACTGATGATCCGGTTTTGGTTCGCATGCATTCGGTCAATTTTCTCAACGATATTGTTGGTGCCGGTTCAGGGAAGGACAACCTGATTCAAAACGCGATGAAAACTATCGAGCGCGAGGGCAGGGGCGTCATCGTCCTTATTCGTGATACCAGTGTCACCGCCATTACCGACAGTTTTTTGCACGCTGAAAAAAGTGACGAAGAAACCGCTGAGGGTTCACCGGAAAAGCGCCTGGTCGAGTATGGCATCGGGGCTCAGATACTCAATGATTTAGGCGTCAGTGAAATGATCCTGCTGTCCAACACACCTTCACGACGAATTGTTGGATTGGATGGCTACGGTCTAAAGATTGTCGACCAGCGCTCGATCGACCAATAAACGCTCTATGTAGTTAAACCCAATTAAGCAGATTTGAATTTATGACCCGGAAATCGCCCCGCATTTTAATTGTGGAAGCACCATATTATGCAGAAATTGCCGAAAAACTTGCTTCAGGCGCCATTGCCGAGCTGGTGGCTCAGGGTGTTGAATACGAGCGCCTCTCTGTGCCGGGCGCTTTGGAAATTCCCGCTGTCATATCAGCCGCAGACGATCACTTTGACGGTTATGTTGCGCTTGGATGTGTTATACGCGGTGAAACCAGTCATTACGACATCGTCGCAGGAGAATCAGCCCGCGCCCTGATGGATTTGACCGTGCGCAAAAAACTGGCAATCGGCAATGGTATTCTCACCGTTGATAATGGTGATCAAGCACATGTCCGTGCAGATCCTGATCAAAAAAACAAGGGACGCGATGCTGTGCTTGCCTGTCTTGCACTTATGAGTGCCAAAAAACAATTTGCCTAAACGGAACCAGCAATAAATGAACGCCAAACCAACGACCAAAAACAGAAAGAAACCTCCGGCCAAGGCAGCAGTTATGCGGGCTGCCACGCGGCTGAAGACCATTCAGGCTCTTTATCAAATGGAACTGGGCCATGAGGACGCCGGCGAGGTGCTGGCGCAATTCGCCGGTCAGGCACTGGCGAACGAACCCGGGCAGGAGAATATCGTATCGCCGGATTGGCCTTTTTTTGAAAACCTTGTTCTCGGCATTGTTGAAAAACAACGCATCCTTGATCCGATGATCAACGAACTCCTGGCTCAGGGCTGGTCTTTATCGCGCATCGATGCAACGGTCAGAGCAATTTTGCGGGCTGGATGTTTTGAACTCAGCGAACGCAAGGATGTTCCGGCAAAAGTGGTGATCAATGAATATGTTGAAGTGGCGCATAGTTTTTTTGCTGGTGACGAATCGAAGATGATCAACGGTGTGCTGGACAAACTTGCGCGCAACCTGAGGCCAGAAGAATTTTGATATGGCGGGAGCAGTAAAGCGGGGTCTGAACGAGCGGGCGCTGATTGCGGAGATATTTGCTCCTCTTGCTGCCGATACACCTGGTGCTTTTAATCTGAGGGATGATGCCGCCAGCCTGTCGCTTCCCGCCGGGCAAGACCTTATCGTTACAACCGATGCTATAATCGCAGGCGTGCATTTTTTGGCCGATGATCCAGCCGACAAAATTGCCGCCAAGGCTTTGCGGGTCAACCTGTCGGATCTTGCCGCCAAAGGGGCTGTGCCATTTGGTTATACCTTGACACTCGCGCTCAATGCGGAGGTGGGTCTTGATTGGCTGAAACTGTTTGCCCGCGGCCTGAAAGCAGATCAGGAAAAATACGGCATCGCCTTATATGGCGGTGATACCGTAAGAACGCCAGGTCCGTTGAGCCTATCGATCACCGCTTTTGGGATTGTCGAGGCGCATCGTATGGTACAGCGCTTCGGTGCCCAGGCCGGTGAGGTGCTATATGTGACCGGTACCATTGGTGATGCAGCCTTGGGTCTCCTGATAGCAACAGCCAGAAATTTAATTCCGCCGGATTTTGCGTCGAGCGAACATGGCCAATACCTGTTGGAAAGGTATCGTTGCCCGCAGCCGCGTTGCGCCCTTATCCCGGCCGTATCAAAATACGCAACAGCTGCCATGGATATTTCAGATGGCCTGGTTGGCGATATTGCAGCCCTTGTCAACGTCTCAGGCGTGAGCGCGGAAATAGACCTTGAAAATATTCCCCTGTCCAAGGCAGCCCGCCATTTGATTGGCACCCGGCAGGATCTGCTCAAGCGTGCTCTGACCGGAGGAGACGATTATGAGATTGCCTGCACCGTACCGTCGGGCGAGACAGCGGATTTCGAGGCCCTAGCAAATCGATCAGGTGTTGCAGTCAGTAAAATTGGTGTTATTACACGAGGCGTACATGCACCACGTGTGCGGGACAAATTGGGAAATGAGCTGATTTTTCAAAAACTGCGATACGAACACTAACGAATTCTGTCCTGCATCCAACTCTCATGAGTGCAAATTTGACCAGTATTTGCGCTTTCTTTCAAGTGCATAAAGGGTTTCTGTATGTCTGTGTCTTCAATCAATGAAGTTATCATTGATGATGTTCGCGCCCGGCGCAATGCATTCATTCTTGCCGTCGCCCAGGCCCTTTACGGCTCCTGTGCATCAGTACTAATCACTTTAGGTGGCATTGTTGGATATTCCCTGGCAGCGGACAAATCACTTGCGACCTTGCCGATAACTTTTTTCATTCTGGGAACCGCAGCATCTACCATTCCGGCCTCAATGTTGATGCGCAAAGTCGGCCGCAGGGTTGGATTTATTGTCGGATCGCTTATGGGAACATTCGGCACCGGCCTGGCCGCCTACGCCATATTGCTGCAATCCTTTTTCCTGTTTTGTTTTGCCGTTGCCTTCATCGGCAGCTATCAGGGATTTGCTGTATACTATCGTTATGCAGCGGCGGATATCGCCAGCGACAGCTTCCGGCCCAAAGCAGTTTCCTGGGTTCTGGTTGGTGGAGTTGCCGCCGCCATCATCGGCCCGATGGTGGTTATCTGGACACGGGATTTATACCCAGACGTACTTTATGCCGGAGCGTTCTTGGCATTATCCGGTCTCACTGTTCTTTCAGCGCTGGTTTTGCTGTGTATTGATATCCCTCATGTTAAAGCGGAGATTGCCACTATTGGAGCCCGGTCTCTACGTCAGATCCTGTCTCAAAAGAAGCTGCTCATTGCCATATTCTGCTGCATGGTGAGCTATTCATCCATGACCCTGATCATGACAGCCACACCGCTTGCCATGGTTGCCTATGAACATAGTATCAATTCGGCGGCAATCGTTATTCAATGGCATGTAGTTGCCATGTATGCGCCGGGATTTTTTACCGGATTCCTGATCAACCGATTTGGCAAGGAGATGATCATTACCACCGGTCTGATTTTGCTGGCGCTAAGCGGTTTAATTTCACTGGCGGGAAATGATCTGTTCAATTTCTGGTTCGCGCTCGTATTTCTGGGGCTTGGCTGGAACTTTGGATTTATCGGCGGGACAACACTTGTCCTAGAGTGTTACCACCCCAGCGAACGCAACAAAATTCAGGCTGCCGTCGACTTTGTGGTCTTCGGTGCTGTCGCTGCGGCCTCATTCACTTCCGGTTCAATGTTGAATGAATTTGGCTGGAATGCGGTGCAATTCACAATGTTTCCTCTGCTGGTGGTTGCAATTTTTCTCATTTTGTTGCAAAGGCAGCGTGCCAGGCAGGGGTTTTCTTGTTAAGTCGCGTTGGAAATCACTAAATTTGCCGGGCTTGCATAGCGGTAAAAGTGCGGTTTTGGCGTGATTTTTATGAATACGACCAAAGACTCGCTGTGCAGGCAATGCAAATTGTTGCTTTGGCGCTCTAGTTTTGGCATTGTCCGCCGGGCTTCGCGGCAATTGGGGCTGCTGGCCAAACGAAGATGAATTGGGTTGGGGTATTTCCGGAAATTAAATCATGGATCACCCAAAACTGCTGTTGACTGAACAAGGATAGTTTTATGAGCACTGCTATGTGGCTGATTCTGGTCTCTGGCGCCTTATCGATTGTATATGGCGTGTGGGCCATCAAATCGATAATGGCATCGAGCGCAGGCAATGAACGCATGCAAGAAATTGCGAGCGCCATTCAAGAAGGTGCGCGTGCGTACCTAAACCGCCAATATACCACTATAGGTATCGTCGGCGTCATTATTTTCGCGGTGGTAATTTATCTATTATCACTTCAGGTCGCGATTGGATTTGCAATCGGCGCCACTCTTTCCGCGTTAGCGGGCTACATTGGCATGCATGTTTCCGTGCGTGCCAATGTGCGCACGACCCAGGCGGCGAGCGAAAGTCTCGGCGCGGGGCTGGAAGTTGCCTTTCGCTCTGGCGCTGTTACCGGTATGCTGGTTGCCGGCCTGGCGCTGCTCGCCGTAGGGGGCTATTTCATTTTTCTGGTTGCCGGGCAAAATCTGGCCGCCAACGACCGGCAGGTTGTTGATGCTCTCGTTGCTTTGGGCTTCGGTGCCTCGCTAATCTCAATTTTTGCCAGGCTCGGCGGCGGTATTTTCACCAAAGGCGCTGACGTTGGTGGAGACCTTGTGGGTAAAGTGGAAGCCGGTATTCCTGAGGATGATCCGCGTAACCCGGCAACAATTGCTGACAATGTTGGTGACAATGTTGGTGACTGCGCCGGTATGGCCGCTGATTTGTTCGAGACCTATGTGGTGACCGTTGTGGCCACCATGGTGCTGGGATCGATCTTTTTCGCCGACAGCGCCAATGTTCAGCAAATCATGCTGTTTCCTCTCGTAATCGGTGCAGCCTGTGTTGTTACCTCAATCATCGGGACGTTTTTTGTCAAGCTTGGTGCCAGCAACTCTATTATGGGTGCGTTGTACAAGGGTTTCATTGTAACGGCCCTTCTGTCACTCGTGGTTCTGTGGCCGGTAACCGATTACATGATCGGAATGGGTACTGAACTTACCGTCGGAGGTTACAAGTTTACTGGCTTTGAACTTTATCTCTGCGGTGTTGCTGGTCTTGCTGTAACCGGCCTGATCATCTGGATTACCGAATATTACACCGGCATCGATTATCGTCCTGTCCGCTCCATTGCTTCAGCTTCAGTGACCGGACATGGCACCAACGTTATTCAGGGCCTTGCGGTTTCACTTGAAGCAACAGCCCTGCCAGCGCTGGTTATCATTGGAGGTATTCTTGTTGCCTTTAATCTCGCCGGTCTGTTTGGTGTTGCTATTGCTGGTACGACGATGTTGGCACTTGCCGGCATGGTTGTAGCGCTTGATGCCTTCGGTCCGGTGACGGATAATGCCGGTGGTATTGCAGAAATGGCCGACCTTCCCGAGGAGGTTCGCAAAACAACCGACGCACTCGATGCGGTTGGCAACACCACCAAGGCCGTCACCAAAGGTTATGCCATCGGGTCGGCGGGTCTTGGTGCGTTGGTTCTGTTTGCAGCCTATACCGAGGATCTGAAGTTCTTCATTGCAAATCCGGATCAATTTCCGTTTTTCAAAGGTGTCACCCTCGACTTCTCGCTGTCCAACCCCTACGTGGTCGCCGGCCTGTTCTTCGGCGGCATGTTGCCGTACCTCTTTGGCGCCATGGGTATGATGGCCGTCGGACGTGCAGCGGGCGCCGTTGTGGAAGAAGTTCGCCGTCAGTTTCGCGATATTCCGGGAATTATGGAATATAAGGCGAAGCCTGATTATGGCCGGGCGGTAGATCTTCTGACCAAGGCGGCAATTAAGGAAATGGTTGTTCCTTCGCTGCTTCCTGTGTTGTCACCGATCGTGTGGTTTGGTTTTGTCCTTCTCGTTGCTGATAAATCTGCGGCCTTTTCAGCCCTGGGCGCAATGCTTCTGGGGGTCATTCTGACCGGCCTTTTCCTGGCTATTTCCATGACCGCTGGTGGCGGTGCCTGGGACAATGCCAAGAAATACATCGAAGATGGCAATCATGGCGGCAAAGGTTCGGAAGCCCACAAAGCCGCGGTAACCGGTGATACGGTAGGTGACCCCTACAAGGATACCGCTGGTCCCGCAGTGAACCCGATGATCAAGATCACTAACATTGTTGCCTTGCTGTTGTTGGCGGTACTGGCTCATTGATACTGATCATACGTCGATAAAAAATAAGGGCCGCAAGATTGTTCTTGCGGCCCTTTTGAATTGTTATTGTGAGATCAGGTTCTAAAGATCCGGTGGCACTGCCGGTTGATCCGGTGCACCAAATTGCCCCAGCCGGCCGAAGAGACCGCGTAAGATCGATAACTCGGTGCCGCGAGTTGGGGTTTTGCGCGAAATGAAGTCAACAATTTCCCCATCTTCGATGCCGTAGTGTGCCAGACGTTTGACATTTTGATCAGCATCAAAATGAACGGCGAAGATCTCACGATCAATCACCTTGGGCTCAAAGATTGCCGTGGTTTTGACCACGCTTGAAATATAATAAAAAACATCACCGGTGGCCTCTACCGTGGCGGTAGTCGACGGTGAGCCCAGAATTGAAATAACTTCCGTCTTTGACAGTCCGGGTTGTATTTTCTGCACATCGGTGCCGCGCGGCAGATACCCGCGATAATCAATCTGGTCGCTGCAACTGGAAACAAAAAGGCCTGCTGCAATCAACAGGGCAATACGGGTTTTTTTAGATCTTTGGCGATTTTGACCAAGTGTAATTGCAAAAGAATTATAATTTTCAAGCGATGAGTTCATTTTCCGCTTTCTGCCATGTGCTTCCCGCCAAGTGTTTCGTGCGGGGGTGAATTCACTTATATGGTATGTTGAATTTCTTCAGACATAAAGAATGAATTCTTAATCTCGGGTAAATCCGCTCTAACCTGCCTTGACAAAAATTTCAACGGTTTGTTTTGTTTTAAAAAATGTTAGACAACTCCTCAAGGAGTATCCTCATGAGACTAAAAGCACTGTTGGGTTTCGAAAAACCGTTCGAGGAGGCCGCATTTGCTCTTTACGGAGCAATAGTGGCGCAGGCAAGGCAACCGTATTTTTACAGCCAACTTGGCGTACCCGACACTCTGGAAGGGCGCTTTGATATGATTATCCTGCACGCATTCCTGCTTTTTCATCGCTTGAAAGATGACAGCGAGGAGGCCAAGGAGTTGAGCCAGGTGGTATTTGATACAATGTTTCAGGACCTTGATCAAAGCTTGCGGGAGATGGGCGTTGGCGATATGGGCGTTGGCCCGCGGATCAAAAAAATGGCCTCGTCCTTCTATGGCAGGGTTGGCGCCTATGACAAAGCGTTGGCTGAAGAAGACAACAAGGAGCTTGAAGCGGTGATCGCGCGCAATGTTTTTAATAAATTGCAGCCTGAAGATCTTGTTTTAAAGCACCTCGCCACTTATGTGCGAAACAATTCGGCAGCACTTAAGGCGCTTGGCACAAAACAAATTCTTGCAGGAAAGCTTTCCTATGCAAACCCGGACGATCTGACCTAGATCTACAGCGGCGACTATCGCCAGCACAATTATCATAATTCTGGACGGTTTATTACCATGACCTCGGATATTGAAATGTTACGGCCGTTGATTTGGACCGATATTCCCAAAGCCGGTCTGAACAAGGCAATTCTTGCGACACCAATAGAACGCCAAAAGCTGGCTAAACTGTTGGACATCGAAGAACTGATTGACTTCTCAGCTCAGCTTCAGATCTCTCGATGGCGTGGTGATGGCCTTAAGATAAAAGCCGAAATTCGCGCCGAAGTGGTTCAAAACTGTGTCGTAAGTCTCATCCCGGTGACATCCCATCTGGAAGAACAGACCGAGTGGTGTTTCAAGCCGGAAACCCGCCAGAAAGAGAAAAACAAAATGAGCCAGGAGGATATGCTTATAGATCCTCTAAGTGAAGATCCTGCCGATCCTTTGATTGATGGCAAGGTGGATCTGGGAGAGCTTGTGATCGAACATTTGGTTTTGATGATCGATCCATTTGTGAAATCCCCAACGGCAAGTTTTGAGCAGTTTTATAACGATGGGCAAAAAACCGCAGCACCGGAAGCTGAAGATGTTTCACCCTTCGCTGTGTTGAAACATGCGGCAAAAAACGATAATAATTAACTTCGGGCGACAGCGGCTACGATTCTAGGGCTCACATTCTCTAAGTCCACAGCTCTCGTGTTTTTAATGTTGTTTCGAGGGGGTGAGTGTTTATTGTCTCTCTTGCAGCAAATTACGGCAGTACAGGATGTGCGTTAAACACCGCTCCTTGTGTTGCGAAATAGTGGAACTGTCCACTCAAAAGGATCCGGAACTGTTGGAATTATGCCAAAGAGTTTGACCATAGCGCTTGATGCAATGGGTGGAGACCGTGGGGCAGAAGTGGTTATTCCCGGGGCCGATCTGGCATTGATCCGCCATCCCGAGGTCCGGTTCCTGTTGTTTGGTGATCAAACCATCATTGATCCCTTGCTGGAAGCCTATCCCCGGGTAAAAGCGGCAAGCGAGATCGTACATACCGACGTTGCCGTTGCCATGGATGCCAAGCCCTCTCAGGCGTTGCGTCACGGCAGGCGCACAAGTTCGATGTGGATGGCGATTGACGCCGTACGCCATGGCAAAGCTTCTCTCATCGTATCTGCGGGCAATACCGGGGCGCTAATGGCCATGGCCAAGGTTATTCTCAAAACAATGGCAAATATCGAGCGCCCGGCGATTGCCGCTATCTGGCCGACGTTGCAGGGCGAAAGTGTGGTTTTGGACGTCGGAGCGACGATCGGTGCCGATTCACGCCAACTGGTGGATTTTGCCGTAATGGGTGAAGCAATGGCCCGGGCCGTGTTTAGCTTGGAACGGCCCACAGTTGGTTTGTTAAATATCGGAGTTGAAGAAGTCAAAGGACTAGATGAAGTCAAAGAAGCAGGCCGTCTTCTTCGCCAGGCCAATTTGCCGATGAAATATTATGGATTTGTGGAAGGTGATGACCTGGGTAAGGGCACGGTCGACGTTGTCGTGACCGAAGGGTTTTCCGGAAATATCGCACTGAAAACTGCCGAAGGCACAGCCCGTCAGATCGCTGAATATTTGCGAAAGGCGATGTCGCGGTCGCTTTTTTCGCGTTTGGGCTATCTTTTTGCTCAGGGAGCCTTCAAAACCTTGAAACAAAAGATGGATCCCCGATCGGTCAATGGTGGAGTTTTCCTCGGACTAAACGGCATCGTGATCAAGAGCCATGGCGGAACCGATGCAAAAGGTTTTGCCAGTGCGATTGATTTGGGGGTAGACATGGCCCGCGATGAATTAATCGCTAATATTGCCGCTGATCTGGAAACTTATCATGCAGGAAAATCTGCAGATGAGGCTGAAGAAACCGAAATAGAATCAAGGAGAGCACAGGCGCTGTGAGTGTAGTAAGAGCGGTAATCCGCGGGTGTGGATCATATTTACCGGAAAGAATTGTCACCAATCAGGAATTGGCTTCAAAAGTTGATACGACCCATGAGTGGATAGTTGAGCGTACTGGTATTGCCTCGCGCCACATCGCTGCTGAAGGTGAATTGACTTCCGATCTGGCGCTTGCCGCCGCCCGGGCAGCACTGGCGGATGCCGGGATGGATGCCCAGGAGATAGATCTCATTGTTTTGGCGACGTCGACGCCGGATAATACTTTTCCAGCAACCGCCACCAAGGTCCAGGCTGAGCTTGGCATATACCATGGCGCAGCTTTTGATGTTCAAGCCGTGTGTTCGGGGTTCGTCTATGGACTATCGATAGCCGAAAGCCTGCTTAAATCCGGTCAACACAGTAGAGCACTTGTAATTGGAGCGGAAACCTTCTCACGCATCCTTGATTGGGAAGACCGGACAACTTGTGTTCTGTTTGGCGATGGTGCGGGAGCCCTTGTACTGGAGGCTCAAACCGGGGAGGGCACAAATAACGATCGCGGGATACTCGGCGCTCAGCTGCGTTCTGACGGGCGCTATTACGACAAGCTTTATGTAGACGGCGGGCCTTCAACGACGCAAACCGCAGGGCTTTTGCGCATGGAAGGCCGCG
>JAJFHR010000204.1 GCA_021775515.1 Hyphomicrobiales bacterium
TGAGCCGGAACCTGAGCCGGAACCTGAGCCGGAACCTGAGCCGGAACCTGAGCCGGAACCTGAGCCGGAACCTGAGCCGGAACCTGAGCCGGAACCTGAGCCGGAACCTGAGCCGGAAGAAGCTCCCAAGGGGAGCACACAAACCCAGGCTGACGAGTCAACCTCTGAGTTACAACGAAAAGCTCATTTGTCTGAGGTTAATGTCGACCCTGAAACTGCAGCCGCTCCCCCGGCCTCAAAAAGCTGGTTCAGCCGGCTCAAGGAAGGCCTGTCCAAATCATCCCGCTCGTTGACAACCGGCATTACCGAGATATTCACCAAGCGCAAGCTTGACGACGATACGCTTGAGCAACTGGAAGACATGTTGATTCAGGCTGATCTTGGGGTTGAAACTTCGATGAACATTGCCGCCGCAGTTGCCAAGGGCCGATATGAAAAAGAAGTTACACCGGAAGAAGTAAATCGTGTGCTGGCTGATGAAGTCTACAGGGTGCTGGAACCCGTTGCCGTCCCGTTTGAATTTGATGATAGCCAAAAACCTTTTGTCATCCTGGTTGTGGGTGTCAATGGTGCCGGCAAAACCACCACGATTGGCAAGCTTGCAGCTATCGCCCGGCGAGAAGATTTTTCAGTAACCCTGGCGGCCGGGGACACGTTCCGGGCTGCTGCCATTGACCAGTTGAAGATCTGGGGAGATCGCGTCGAGGCTGATTTCATCTCGCATGACGTCGGCTCCGATGCCGCCAGCCTAGCCTTTGATGCCATGAAACAGGCGCGGGAGACTAACACAGATATTTTGATGATCGATACGGCCGGGCGATTACAAAACCGCACCGAGCTTATGGACGAACTGGAGAAAATCGTCCGTGTGCTCAAAAAACAGGATGAATCCGCACCGCATTCAGTTTTGTTGGTTCTTGATGCTACGGTTGGCCAAAATGCACTGTCGCAAGTAGAGGTATTTCAAAAATCGGCAGGCGTCACCGGTCTGATCATGACCAAACTCGACGGCACCGCCCGTGGTGGTATTTTGGTTGCCTTATCGGCTAAATTTGGCATACCTGTCCACGCTATTGGGGTGGGCGAAGAAATTGATGACCTGCAGCCGTTTGATGCCAGGGAATTTTCTCAGGCGATTGTCGGAGCAAACGATCCTGAGCAATAATAACGCCAAGCACTCCTGGAAAGCTTTTCAATGAAACATATCGTCAAACTTGCGATTGAAATCGGACCCCTCGTCACCTTTTTTCTGGTCAATGCCAAAGCAGGAATTTTTGCAGCAACAGGCACCTTCATGGTCGCAATCACGATAGCTTTGAGCCTGTCATATTATCTTGATCGCCGCCTCGCTATCATGCCCATGGTTACGGGCGTTGTGGTTTTGGTATTTGGCGGCCTGACTCTGGCCTTAAACGACGAAACATTCATCAAGCTCAAACCAACAATCGTCAACTCACTCTTCGCCGCAGTTCTGCTTGGCGGCCTGGCTTTTGGCAAATCATTTCTCTCGATTTTGTTCAACGAGGTTTTTCAGCTCAAGCCGGAGGGATGGCGCATCTTGACGTTTAGATGGGGTTTGTTTTTCATAGCACTCGCCGTAATCAATGAAATTGTCTGGCGCAATTTTTCAACCGATTTCTGGGTATCATTCAAGGTCTTCGGTATTATGCCGATAACCATGGTATTCGCGCTGTCTCAGTTCAGGGTACTTAGCAAATATCAGATTTCTCAAGAAGTCGATTGAACCTTATCAGCGAAAGGGATCCCCAGGAATAAGGCCGGTTTCACCTTCCGGATTGCCAAATACCGCGAAGGCCGTTTCCGCCTGCGTTTCATAATAGTGGGTCAGAGCCCAATGAACACTGGGGAAAGCGATTTCGTGCCAGGGAATTTCTTCCCACTCGAACAGCTTCACCTCAAGACTTTCGATGCCCGGGGCAATTGAGGGGTAGACTAACCTGGCGCGGTACATCAGGTGTAACTGGCTGATATGGCTTATTGAATAAACCGCCAGCAGCCGATCAATATCGATAGTGGCACAAGCCTCTTCCTGTGCCTCACGTTTTGCCCCCTCTTCAGGATTTTCCAGCAGTTCCAGAAACCCTGCAGGCAAGGTCCAATATCCTTTACGCGGTGGTATTGCCCGCCGGCATAAAAGTATTTTGCCATCATGACTGACCACAGAGCCCACTACCACCTTTGGATTGTCATATTTAACGAAGCCGCACTTTTTGCAGACATCTCGTTCATGGGTATCTCCCTTTGGAATTTCTCGTGCAAACTTCATGCTGAAATCCTCCATGACCGAATGACTTTTAGCAGGTAAAACATTTGTGAATATCGTCGGCCGATTTGCAGCTTCAGATGGCCAGATTGGGGCCCGCTTAATCCATATTGATAATTGTAAATCATCTTGTATCGTTCTATTAATTTCTATAATCAGCAAAAAGCGTACTCACAAGTTTGTGAATATATGTTGATTGCATTCTTGATCAGAATACAATCCAAATAGACATATAAGCCAACAATAGTCTGAGTACAGATTGTATACTGAGGCTGCTCTCTCTTTCTGATATACCTAATTGCAGCTTCACATCTGGGGTAGAAATATCCCGATAAAGCAACATAACGGCTTGAACATCATGCGCACACCAAAGATAATCAATAAACTCGAAAAATCTGCTTATCACCTGATCCGGAGAGCCGGACAATATGGTGCTGATATTTATGCCCAGCACAAGCGATCAAAAGACCTGACTCCGCGTCAGTTTGCTGTTTTACTGACAGTGGCTCAGAACGAAAATATCAGCCAGATCGGGCTTGTAGAAAAAACCGGCATCGACCGCAGTACTTTAGCAGATCTTGTCAAGCGGCTGGTTGACAACGGATTGCTGCAACGCCGCCGGACCAAGGAAGATGCCCGCGCCAACGCGCTGCGAATTTCAGCCAATGGGCGCAGAGCACTCAGCGCCAGCCAACAAGCCGCTGCACAGGCTGATGCTGGAATATTGGCGGCCTTGCCGGCGGACCGGCGAAGAGCATTTATGAGCGATCTCGAGCTCATCTCAGCTGCATTGGATGAATTTGAACACAACAATGGCGCAAACATACAAAAGCCAGCAAAATCCCGTCTGCCAAAAAGCCGGAAAATCAAACGGTAGAAACGGTGAAATGTGCCTATGGGAACAGATCGTGCTCTAAGGCGTGTGTCATTCTATCGGGTTCATTTGACACGCTTTAAACCTTCGTTTTTCGAGGCACGTCTTAAATCTGGATATTGAGCCGACTGCCGACGGGCAGGCTGCGCACATTGCGCTGATCACTGGCCAAGGGCACTTCCCGCCGCCCAACGCCGGTTAGCGATCGATCGGCAGTTGCCGGGTTGGCGGCACCTCGGTCCACTTCCAGATTGGGTGTAAGTTTAGCCCCTTCACCGGGTTCGTTAAGCGCCTTTTGGGCCGCCAAACTCAATTCAATTGAAAAGGCAGGGGCTAATCGGCGATCACTGACGGCAGGAGGCGCCGGTCTGTTAATCTCAGATGTTTCAGGTTTTATGGACGCATTCTGCGATTGTTGCACGCGAGGCGCATAAGCCCGCGAGGCCAATCCAGAAAGGTCAATCAATCCACTCACTAAAACCCAACTCCAAACAACGGCGGCTCAAAACCGGTAAGCTAATATTAACCATAAAATTAGAAGCAAGGCCTTAGCGAAACGTTAAAAAGAGTTAAAAACTATCTCGAAATGGGACGTTTTGCTTTTTCTATCTCGGGAAGAAGTTTTTCAGCCAGTATTTTATATGACATCGGACCGACAAACTTAAACCGGATCTTGCCTTCTCCATCAACAACGAATGTCTCTGGTAACCCGTATACGCCCCAGTCGATTGCCACACGGCCGTTGCTATCAACGCCGACAGCCGTATAGGGATTTCCGAGTGTTCTTAAGAACTGTAGGCTTTTTACCGGATCATCTTTTTGGCTGATGCCGTATATCTGTGCTTTGTTCAACTCTTTCAGTTTCATCAAAACAGGATGTTCCGCCCGGCAGGGCGGGCACCAGGAAGCCCAGAAGTTGACCACCGTAACATCGCCTTTTATCAAATCCTTGGTAGTAAGGCCAGGCAGGTCCAAGCCCGATTCTGTATCTTTGCCCATTCCCGTCAGTTTAAATTGCGGTATCGGCTTGTCGATCAATACCGAGGGCAATACAGAGGCATCTCCGGAAAAAAGTGAAATGGCAAAAACAATTGCCAACCCGCCAAATAACGCCACCGGCAACAGCCTGAGGATAAGCTTTATTGTTCCACTCCGCCCGGCTGAAGCAGTTTCCTCGTTTTCCAATGCCATCAATCCACTCTCACTTAAACTGCAATTTCACACATATTTATTTCCATGACCGCCTGCCGGTTTCTTGTTCCAGCAACCGCAACGCTCGCCATTGTTTTCTTAAATCTAAAGCCAAAATAAGGCTAAGAACGCCCAAAACCAAAAAAGTGAGACCGTAAGAAACCACAATAAAGCCGGTATAGGCCCCATTTCCAAACAACCAGTCCAACATGATCAGCCAAACCCCTCTACCTTAGCAATACGAATTGATCTGATGCGCCGCTTCAAGACTTCGCTGCGCATACTCAGCATCAACAACACCGCAAACAGCAGCGTATAAGCGGTTATCATAACCAGGAGCGGCCAAAGGATTGAAATATGAATGCTCGGCCCGCCAACCTTAATAATGCTGGCGGATTGATGCAGCGAATTCCACCACTCAACAGAAAATTTAATGATCGGAATATTGATAAAACCCACCATCGCCAAAATTGCCGCAATCCGGCCCGCCCTGATTGGTTCTTCAATGGTTTGCCAGATGGCTATATAGCCGAGATAAAGAAAAAACAGGATCAACATAGACGTTAAACGGGCATCCCACACCCACCAGGCTCCCCACATCGGTTTGCCCCATAAAGATCCGGTAACCAGCGCCAAAAACGTAAAACAGGCACCGATTGGCGCGGCTGACTTTGCCGCCACATCGGCCAGGGGGTGTTTCCATACGATGGCAACCAGACTGGCCAGCGCCATGAAAGAATAAGCGGCCATTGCCATCCACGCGGCAGGAACATGCACAAACATAATCCGCACGGTTTCACCCTGTTGGTAATCCGGCGGGGCGGTGAACAGCCCGCCATATAGACCGGCGGCAAAGCTCACTACTGTTAAAGCTATCGTCCACGGCAATAACACACTCGTCAGCGCCATAAACCGGGTGGGGTTAGCATATCTAAACATCAAACAGCCCTTAATACCTGCAATTCAAAAATTCAATTCGCAATAAAAGTTACAGTCAGTTTTACCATCATCATCTCAAATTTGCCCGAAGAGCTGCCGCTGCCGCAATGGGAGCCAATGCCGCACTTGCCAAGGTAAACGCCGCCAAAATCATCATTGTCTGCATACTCCCGTCCGGCCCTAACATGGACGACTGTACCGCACTCACTCCAAACACCAATATGGGCACATATAACGGCAATACAATCAAGGACAACAACAGCCCGCCACGCCTGATCCCGACAGTGAGTGCTGCCCCGGCGGCGCCGACAAAATTCAATGCCGGCGTGCCAATCAGCATCGTCAGCACCAAAATTCCGAAGGCATCCGGCTCAAGGTTCAAAAAAAACCCCAGAATGGGTGTCGCCATAATCAACGGCACACCAGTAGTAATCCAATGGGCCAAAACTTTGGCAACAATAATAAACTCCAGCGGCGCGCGGCCGACGACCAAGTGTTCGAGCGACCCATCTTCATAATCAGCCTGAAACAGTCTGTCGAGCGATAGCAGGACAGACAACAAAAGAGCGATCCACAATATGCCGGGTGCCACCCTGGCAAGCAGGTTTAAATCCGGGCCCACCCCGAACGGAATCAAGGAAACGACAATCAGAAAAAACCCGATCGCCATTCCCAAACCACCTCCCTGAGCGGCAGCAAGTTTTATATCCCGCCTCAACACCGCCATGAATTCGTTCATAAGGCAGTCCCCTGATCACCCAGCACCAGGTTCTTGTTCAATGTAATGTCAAAATCCGTATGGCTGGCGGCAATCAATATACCGCCCTCGTCCAAATAAGATTGCATCAATTGTGACAAGGTTTTTGTCGAGGCCTTGTCCAGCGATGTAGCAGGTTCATCAAGCAGCCATACCGGACGTTTTGCCAGGGCAAGACGGGATAGACCGACCCGGCGGCGTTGGCCGGCCGACAACATCGAGGCGGGCACATCTTTGATTGGCTCAAGTGAAAACGAGGCTAGTGCTGCCGCCACGTCGCCACCGCCAAAGCTTGCCCAAAAGTCAATATTCTCCTGCACGCTTAACTGCGGTTTGATTGCGTTATGGTGACCAATATAAAGGCACGCCTGGGACAGCTCATCGGTATCTTTTAAACTATCAAGATGAAGTTCACCGCCGGTAATTTCACCAAATCCGGCAATGGCGCGCAGAAGTGTGGTTTTGCCCGATCCGTTCGGCCCGCTCAACATCATACCATCGCCCGAGCTAAGTGAAAACGACAGCTCAGACACAACCGGTCTTCCGCCCCGGGCGCAACAGAGTTTGTCAGCGCTCAGCTTCATTGCGAAATTTCACTTAACATATAAAAAGCACCCGAAAACCTTACTCAATTACGATGCCGCATAAAAAGCCGGAAACAATGGAATTCATAACCTGGGAGTTTTCAACTTTTGCCTAATGCCGTATAGCGGTATATGAAAAAAGAGGCTATATGAAAGTTATGGAATTGCAACTTTAGGCATCGGAGTTTCAATTTTCAGGCGAGTATGCCGTGAAAAAATCAGCTCCAGCAAACAAAGCCTTAATCTGTCTTAGTTTAATTCATCAGTTCATAGACCAGCCATTTGAAACACCTAAACCCTATTCAAACTGGCGCCCGCGATAGCGAAGGATAATCATGACCGCAAAAGCCACTCCTCAAACTTCACTTGATAGCTTTGGTTCACGGAAAAAACTGAAGGTTGGATCCAAAACTTATGAATACTTCAGCCTGAAAGCAGCGGAAAAAAATGGCTTGGAGGGAATTTCCCAATTGCCGTTTTCACTCAAGGTGCTTTTAGAAAACCTGTTGCGCAATGAAGACGGCCGCACAGTCAAGGCTGCCGATATAAAGGCGATGGCCACCTGGCTGAAACGCCGCAAATCAAAACGTGAAATCGCTTTCCGGCCGGCGCGTGTCCTGATGCAGGATTTTACCGGCGTCCCCGCCGTTGTTGACCTTGCAGCCATGCGCGATGCCGTAAAAACCCTTGGCGGCAATCCAAACAAGATCAACCCGCTGGTGCCAGTTGACCTCGTCATTGATCATTCCGTCATGGTTGATTATTTCGGTCGGGCGGGTGCTTTCAAGAAAAATGTAAAGATGGAGTTTGATCGCAATGGTGAGCGCTATACATTTTTGAAATGGGGACAAGGCGCTTTTGATAATTTCCGCGTCGTACCTCCGGGCACCGGCATCTGCCATCAGGTTAACCTGGAATATCTTGCCCGGACGGTTTGGACCAAAAAAGAAAAGCATAACGGTAAAACGATTGAAGTTGCCTATCCCGATACGTTAGTTGGCACCGACAGCCACACCACTATGGTCAACGGCCTCGCCGTTCTTGGTTGGGGTGTCGGCGGCATCGAAGCCGAAGCTGCCATGCTGGGTCAGCCAATTTCAATGCTCATTCCGGAAGTTGTCGGTTTCAAACTAACCGGCAAACTCAAGGAGGGTCTGACAGCCACCGACATGGTGCTGACGATTGTCCAGATGCTGCGGGCCAAAGGCGTGGTTGGCAAGTTTGTTGAATTTTACGGCCCCGGCCTCAACAACCTCACGCTGGAAGACGAAGCAACCATAGCCAACATGGCACCCGAATATGGTGCAACCTGCGGGTTCTTTCCTATTGACGGTGATACAATTGAATATCTGAAATCCACCGGACGCAAACCATCGCAACTCGCACTGGTTGAAGCTTATGCCAAGGCGCAAGGCCTGTTCAGAACCAGCCGGACCCCCGATCCCATTTTTACCAGTTCATTGGAGCTTGACCTGGGAACCGTCGTCCCCAGCATTGCCGGCCCCAAACGTCCTCAAGATCGACTCGAGTTGGAGAAAGCTTCATCAGGCTTTGCGGCAACCTTGGAACAGGAATATGGCAAAGGCGGTGAAAAAGACAAACGCTTCCCGGTAGAAGGACGGAATTTTGATCTCGGCCATGGTGATATTGTTATTGCCGCCATTACCTCCTGCACCAACACCTCAAATCCGTTTGTCATGCTTGGTGCCGGACTGGTTGCCCGCAATGCCCGCGCCAAGGGATTAAAGGTCAAACCCTGGGTCAAAACCTCTCTGGCGCCCGGAAGCCAGGTTGTAACTGAATATCTGAAAAAATCCGGTTTACAGGAAGATCTCGATAAGATGGGCTTCAACCTCGTTGGTTATGGCTGCACCACCTGTATCGGCAATTCCGGCCCGTTGGCGGAAGAAATATCCGAAGCTGTGGCCAAATATGATCTGGCCCTGGCCTCGGTTTTGTCAGGCAACCGCAACTTCGAGGGCCGTATTTCCCAGGATGTCAAAGCTAATTTCCTCGCCTCACCACCTCTGGTGGTCGCCTATGCCATCGCTGGCAGCATGAATGTCGACCTGACAAAAGATCCGCTGGGCAAAGACAAAAGCGGCAATCCTGTATTTTTAAAGGATATTTGGCCATCTTCAGCTGAGGTTGCCGCTGTTGTCCGCAAATCCGTAAACCGGTCACAATACACTTCACGCTACGCCAAGGTCTCCGATGGCGATGCCGCATGGCGCAAAATTAAGGTAACCCCGAGCCAGACTTATGATTGGCAATCACGATCCACTTACGTCCAAAAGCCTCCTTATTTTGACGGCATGACCATGGAGCCCGAGCCGATTAAAGATATCGTCGATGCGCGTATTCTGTCTTTGTTTCTCGATTCAATTACCACCGACCATATCTCCCCGGCCGGCGCGATCAAACAAGACAGCCCCGCCGGTGAGTATTTGCGCGACTTCCAGGTTCGGCCCACAGACTTCAACTCCTACGGCTCAAGACGGGGAAATGACAAGGTGATGGCCCGCGGAACATTTGCCAATATCCGCATAAAAAACCAAATGGTTCCGGGCGTTGAAGGCGGCTACACTATTCACCACCCCTCTGGCGAGCAAATGACGATCTATGAGGCTGCCATGCGCTACCGCGAAAGCGAAACGCCGTTGGTTGTTTTTGCCGGCAAAGAATATGTCACAGGTTCCTCCAGAGACTGGGCGGCTAAAGGCACCAGGCTCCTGGGTGTGCGCGCGGTTATCGTTGAAAGTTTTGAACGCATTCACCGTTCCAACCTGCTGGGCATGGGAGTTTTGCCTCTCGTTTTCAAAGGCGAGCAATCTTGGACGAGCCTCAAGTTGACCGGTAAGGAAAAAGTTACGATTGAGGGAATTTCAACCGGCATGAAGCCAGGCATGACCCTTAATGCCACCATCACCTATGGCAACGGCAAAAAAGTTGACGTGCCGCTACTTAGCCGCATCGATACCGAAGATGAATTGGAATATTACCAACACGGTGGTATTTTGCAGTATG
>JAJFHR010000205.1 GCA_021775515.1 Hyphomicrobiales bacterium
GGGCAGCCGCGGCCAAGGTCAAAACTCGTGCGGGTAGCCGTTGTCCGGGCGATTGTTTCGACCGGCAAAAAAGGTACGGGTTGTCCGACCAAAGATGGCAAATCGTCCATATGGTTGTAGAGAGGCTTGAGCGTGCCGCTATAAGCATCCCGGCAAACTTCATCCAGGCGCCCGTCTTCTCCTTCACCGGCAAACATAGATATTCCCATTTCCTGGGCTTGGCGAATTTCCGGTGGTAACTCAGGTAGCATGGAAAGGCAGCCGGAAATGTGAAAGCCACCGATGGCTACCGGCAGCCCGGCGGCAAGAAAGTGTTGAGCCAGATCAACCGCACGTGGAAACTGGTTTGACTGCACACCGACAAAACCAATTAATGCCCGCCCGCCTGTTTGTCTGATTTCGCGGATAATCTTATTAGGTCGGATGCGGGTATTGGTTTCATCATACGCATGCGGACGAATGTCAACGTCCGGCCCCAAGACCTGGCGCTGCTGGCAGTCGAGAACCAGGCCGTTTACCGCTGCAAGTGTATTGGAAGGAATTAGAGATTTAGCCCATAGTATCGGGTACCCGTCGTCGTCATAGTGCGTCGGCTTAATCATAACATAATGAAAAATTTCCTTTGTTGCCGACTGCATGCCTTATCCCAATCTAGCGAAAGCCCCATTTTTTGCTAAATCGTGGTCGAAAAAGTGCCAAAAATCAACAAAATTGTTCTTTTTGCCTTTTTGCCAGGCTGGCTTGAGATGGTAAAATAATCGGGGACGGAAATGTTTTATCAAGCGCGTTGAATGTCTTACCTATTTTTTGTTAGGGTTTGACACAATCAATCGTCGACATATTTTTGACAGTATTCTTTTGGTTAGTCTGGTTGACATGGCTGACGATAAGCAGCAAACAGAAGATAAATGCTCAAAATGATGGACAGACCAATAGGTTGGGCGCTGGATTAATCCAGACAAATTGGGACAAGGAATGTAGTTGGATGACGCATAATTTTATCAATATTTTCCGGCCTTTGTGCCTTACAGCTGTTTTTCTTGGTGCCACCGCCTTGTCTGTTCAAGCGGATCCCGCAAGTTTCAAATCTCCTACCGTAAAAGTGCAAAAACCAATTTTACTGGCTCAGGTTCAACCGGCAAAAAAACCAAAGAAGAAGAAAAAGAAGAGTGTTGATAAAAATGCTCCGAAGAAAAAACAGACTGCGGCCCAAAAAAAGAAACGTCCCTGGATCGTCCAGTGCGGGACATTCAAAAAATCCGGCAAAAAGTTTTGCCGTATTCAGCAAAACCTTCTGTTCAAAAAAACCGGCCAAAGATTGCTCTCGGTTATTATTCAACCTCAGCCGTTCGAACCTAAACTCGCATTGCAACTGTCGCTGCCACATGGATTGTATCTGCCGGCCGGCACTGCTTATAAGATTGATGATGCTGAAGAGGTGCGGCTTGAGATTGAAACTTGCGATGCTGAAGGATGTTATGCTTCGGCTGCAGTCGATGACAAATTGTCGGCAGTCTTAAAAAAGGGCAAAACCATGCGGATCGGTTTTCAGGCGACCAACAGAAAACCCGTCACCATCCCGGTAACGCTTGACGGATTTGTGCCGGCATTCAACAGAATCATGATGGAAGAATAATTTTCGAATTCCGTGCTTCAAGATAGTGCCTGGCAAAATACCACATCTGCATTTCTCGCCGAGTTAGCTGGATGCAGGTGTGCGGCTGACTAATGATTGCCAACTGTTCATCGAAATGAGATGACAATATACTGCGGCTAGCGCCCCGCTTTTCCACAGGCTGGCAACCGCTTCTTCTGACAGAGCATTGAATCGCTTTTCATCGATTATCTTGAAGTCTTTCAGCGACAGTATCTCCCCACCAGGTAGCGAAAACCGGCCCTGATGGGATATAAATAGATCGAACTCGCGAAGCTGCTTGAAAATGGTTTCGCTTGCCAGGTAGTGGCGCTGAAAGACGGTACAAAATTGCATGGCGTTTTTGCTCAATTCGGTCAGCTCATTGCCGTCAAAAAATACATTCTCGGTATTTGCATCAATTTTCTCGGAGATGCGGTCAATGCAAAGCGCATACTGGGTGCCACTTTCATCGCGGACAAACACGAACGGATAGCGGCGAACGTAAGCTGGAACATATGTCCCCGCCGCCCATTGCCCGGAACCATCAACCATCACATTTTCATCTTTTCTAAGGCCGACAATGGCTACTGAGCTCATCTCCTGTTCACCGATAAAGACGATCGGGTAGTCTCGAGAGGCCAGGGAAAATTCCACGGCATTAATCGGAATTGCATTGGTGGCTGCAGCAAATGAAAATGACGTGGACTGATTAAGCCCTAAGCCCTTATGGCGAGTGGGATCAAGAATTTCTGGAGCTTTATAAAAAAGCGGAAATCCCTTCATTTGAGCAGCATTATCTTGGACATCTTCTGTGGCAACATCGTTTTCACTTTGTGCCATTTTGCCATTTCCTTGGTCTTGATCAGCCACTTTGCACCCAAATTTCGCGATGTCGAAAGTTTCTATTGGACAGCGGTATATTTAAGCCGTCATTCTAGGATCGGATCCTATTAATTGCACTGCGGGATGCCATATGCAACGAAAACCAATAAGTGATGGCTCCTTAAGACTTCATGACACCAGCAAAGAAACTCATATGAAAATCATTCACATTACCGACAACCACCTAGTCACCCCGGGAGACTTGTTGGATGGGACGGACCCACTTGACCGCCTTGATGCCTGTATTGAAGCGGTCAATGCGCACCAGGGTGATGCCGAATTCTGTGTGTTCTCCGGAGATATCGCAGACCGGGGTTCAACTGACGTATATCAGGCGTTCCGGCGATCAGCTGAAAAACTCACTATGGATTATCATTTAATGCTGGGAAATCACGATGATCGCGACATTTTTCGGGAGAATTTTCCGGAAGTTCCCGCCGATGAATATGGCTTTATCCAACAAGCGATAAAAACCGACCTTGGCCATATTTTGCTTCTTGATACCAATGCCGGAATGGCAAGTTGGGGTGAATATTGCGACCAGCGCACCCAGTGGCTCAGGACCCAGCTTGCCGCGGCTGAGGGTAAGCCGGTCTATATCTTTATGCACCACCCCCCCTTTGACATCGGCCTGCCGTCAATGGACCGGATAAAACTTCGCGACACACAAAACTTCGAAACAGCGATTGAGGGATTTTCAAACATCCGTCATATTTTTCTTGGCCACGTTCATCGCACGGTTTATGGCACCTGGAAAGACATCTCCTTTTCGATCTTGCCCGGCACCAACCACCAGGTTGCATTTAATTTTGATGTCATTCGCCCAGTTCCCCATTCATTGGAGCCCCCGGCCTACGGCATGGTCCTGATTAAGCAGGATCAGGTTACGGTTCACCCTCACTTTTATCTTGAGAACAAGGACTTACCAGTTCGACAAGATGCCGAGCGGGTAAAATAGACTGTATGGTGCGGCGAGACCTAACGTTCCAGCGTGGCTAATTTTGCTCCAAAACTCAGGAACACAACGCCTGTAACCGCTTTAAGCCATCGTTGGAATGCACCGCTTTGCGCAGCGGCGGTCAGCCGGGAGAAAAGAAAAATCATGGCTGAAAACCATATTACATTGATCAGAACATGGATCGTAACCAGGAAGAAGGCTGAGCTAATTGCAGCTTGTCCCTCAGGAATAAATTGAGGGAATGCTGCAAGATAGAACATTGTCACCTTGGGGTTAAAGGCGTTGGTCAGGAAGCCTTCGCTGACGGCCGCGGCAAATGTCCGGTTGCGCCTGGCTGGTGCAATAACCGCAACATCCTTGACACCCTTCCACGCTTCATACAAAGCCTTTAGTCCTAGCCAGACAAGATAGGCGGCTCCCACCATTTTCACGGCAAAAAATAGTTGGGCAGATTGAACAAGAATAATAGAGATGCCGAATATTGAGAGTGTCCCATGAACAAAAAACGCGGCCACAAAACCCCCGATATTCGCGAAGGCTACTGCTTTGCCGGATGTCGGGGTGGTCTTGGCGATTAATACACCATTTGGTCCCGGCGACATGACAAGCAAGGCTGCGACAATTGCAAAACCGAAAATCTGTACTAGGTCCATTGTCTTGACATTTTTTTTTCGTTACTAGTTCATGCTC
>JAJFHR010000206.1 GCA_021775515.1 Hyphomicrobiales bacterium
GGGAAAACCAACCATCCAAAAATCATCACCAACGGATGCATCAGCAACAGCAAATCGTGCGATCGGAAAATCGGCAGAAATATTCCGATCCAATTCAAGAAATGCCCAGTCAGGATTTTAATTGTAATCACCGGCAACAAACGTCCATCTCTTTACTTTTTTGACCTTGTAGATATTGGATGTATCAATTTTTTTAGGCGCTGCACCGCTACTTGTTTGCCAACCGAATACAACGCGGAGTTTACTCAGGTCCGTTACATTATTTGTTGCAACTCCTTCGCCATTTTTCCCTGGCTTATATTCAGCGATTACATGCGCGTTGGTGCAAATCAATCGCTGTCCCACACGAAAACCGGTGCCAAACGAAAGAGTTGGCTGGTCTCGATATTTCATAGAGGCAGAAGCCGTCAGCCCAAATATACGAAGAAGATATTCCGCAAGGGTCTTGGTTTTGAGGCGGCCCTTGGAAGTTACCTTGGAGGCGTAGGTTATCGCACAAGTGCATTGAGCCAAATCGCGGCGGCTTTTCGTTGCAACGTTTTCGAGTTCTTTGCGGTCATCTCCGTGATAGATCGTCAAGGTATGCATATGACGGCCATCATCCGGATGTTCTTTGGACCGCGGAATAATATCCGGAAACGGAGTTTGTTCAGGTTGTTTTCCCCGGGCACCCTTGGCGGTTTTCTTTTTATGCACCGTCGGCTGGTTGTTAAGCAGTTGCAGTCCGAAATATTCGACGCCATTCACCGGATGGGCGTTTGATCTAGCTTTGGCGCCACCCATCACGTAGATGGCGGCGACTTTATCGTTACCCATGCCCACTGCAGATGAACCCGCTTGGGCTGCAGCCAGATCACCATCTGAAAGTTTCACCCACTTTTTTGATTTAATGTTAAACCCCCAACTTGAGGGATCGTACCCTCTGACTGCTCCATGACCTCCCAACAAAAATATCCAGTCGTGAACTGCAACACAGGCACTTGAACAAGGGGCTTCACCGATTACCCTGCGCCGCGGCCAATTTGGCAACGTGTCCCATTTTTGTGTATCAACATTAAGAACACAATCAGGTCCAGATCCTCCGAGAGCGTAAATATTTCTACCAATTGCAACGCAACCATGGTTCATCTTGTCGCCGGGTAATTCTGGGGCATTTGTCCATGTGTTTTTTGCAATATCATAGGCGAAAACTGTTTTGCCTGGTCCGGCACCCTGACCTTTTCTATGCGAGCCACCAACCACATAAATGATGTTGTCAATTGCAGCGCATGCAGTGTTAACGACCGCAACAGGCAACGGTTTTAAAGATTTCCAGGCGCTAGTTTTAGGGTCATAGCGATGGGCATCATTGCTAAAACTCTTATAATAACCTCCGCCAAAGGCAAATATCTTTCCGTTTACGGTTGTTGCAGCCAGACCGTATCGTTTTCGAGGTAACTCTTTAAGAATTTCCCATTTATCGGAGGCTGGATGTAAGGTTTTGGGGTCAATAGACAGACGGATAAAACTATGCGGAATACCCATCTCACTGGGTCCCATTTCACCCCCGCCAATCATATAAATATAATCATCTACAAAGCAGGCCGCTGATTTGAAGATGGCGTGAGGAAGTGAGGGCCCCGGTAGATGTTGCCTGACAATAGGCATCGGCCATTTTTTTTGATCCTGTTTTTCAACCGTTACGTTCCAGCCAAGTGAAACAATGGTGAATTTGGTGGCAACTTTACCTGTGGCCGGGTTCACATTTCCCCAAACGTGTGTGCTTATGCCATCCAACCATTCGGTATGTATCGCGCCGCCTTCTGCTCGAAAACCGATAAACTGTCCCTTTTTCAAAGGAAACGGAGTGACCGGAATTACCTGGACACCATTCTTGGCAAGGTCGATCTTTACGGGATGCGCAGATTTTTGCGCGAATATCTCACCCTTTTTGGTGTAAACATCTAAAAAACATTCAGTCGCAGATTGATTTTGGCCTGGCATCAACAGGATGTTCAACGCTGTCACGTTGACCTTTTCAAGAGCGGGTGTGTCTGGAATTGCGGCAACTCCGGCTGCATTAATGCTCATCACCGAGGTATTGGTTACGATTGGAGTCCCCAATCTTGATAGCGTACTGGGAAGAGGCTCAGGCACGCCGTCATAAATGCGCAAATCATCAATAAGTGCGTGGGGGGAAAATTCAGCAATGCCGGGACCTAGTGAACGGCCGATACGAAATTCATTGCCGTTATTGATATTTGCAATCCCCGGTCCAGAGCTCCAGCCAGATAAATCACCATCAATGTAAAGTGATAAGGTCGCGCCTTCGCGGACGACGGTTACATTGTGCCATTCACCATCATTCAGATTGTCTTCCAGGCTTTCAACACCGATGTAGTTAAGTCCATGATCAGTCTCATCAATTTCAGCGGTAATAACCCCGGTCTTGTCTGGTGTTTTGCCGATCATTCGAATGCAAAAGAAATTTCCATGCGACATCGCTGTACGGTTGCCAACGAGATCGAAATTCGCTGTCGTTTCAACTGTGCTGAACCAAAAGGACACCGTGAAATCGGAGGTGCCAAATTGCCCAACAGATTTCCCTAATGTGATATAGGAATCTTCAGCACCACTCAGATGGACGGCATTTGCGCCAAAATAGCCAGGTGAGACTTTCTTGGCCGACATTAGCTTGCCTTTCACACCGCCAACTATGTCAACAGTGTTTATGTTACCACTTTCTTCAAATGTCCAATGATGTGTGAGAGATGCCATGTTTAATACATCCTTTTGGCATGCTAATTGCTTGGTTTAACTGTATTCTCCAAATAAAATTAATTGATGTCGTGAGAATGGCATGTATATCTCTTTTTTCCAAGAATTTTGTAACTTGGAGAAAGCTGTGGCCAGCGTGCCATCTTTTTGGTGCCTTCGACTGAAGACTTGCAATTTATTTTCTAGGATTTTTGGCGTGGCTATGACATTGGGTGCAGAGCATGTGCGGCGGTGATTATGGCGTGTCGCGTCGGTTGATGCGATTAGTCAACTTTCCCGATGGGCCAGTTTCTGTCATTCGCTGGATTGGGCGCGCGCACCAGACATTACCACGGGTAAAAAAACAAAAAAGAAGGAGATCAACTGTGCACGTCGATCTCTTCCACCACTCCCTCAACGCACCCAATTTTAGATAACCGCTCAAAAAGTGGCATCTTGCGCCGCTCATGCATCTAGTGTGCTGGTAGTGGGGTCTATTCCTTCACAATGTCGTTTACCCACGACATTGCAGCCATGGCGTCGGGAAAGCCCAAAGTGGTGATGGCCAGGATGGCGACTTGCCGCAGCTCCGCTGGTGTAATTCCTTCTTCAATGGCCTGCCGGGCATGCGAATGAACGGCACCTTCAGAATTGGCGCCGATTGAAAGCGCCATTTTGATTAATCGGCGGGTGCGTTGATCAAGCGGACCGGAATTTGCGGCCACTTCGCCCAGCATTTCATATGCCTGCCAAACTTCGGGGAAGTTTGCTGCAAGTTTACCGGCTCCAGACGGTGGCAGTTTGGTCATGTCTATCTCCTGTTGATCACGATGTTTAAGGCTCGCTTATCTCACAACGGCAGACCTTAATCTTGCGGTTATCTACTCACGCCAACAGCGCGGCGGGCCTCACCTTTCTTGCTGCAGGCCGGGCATTTTTATCCGTCAGCTGATTGAAAATGCTGGTCTCCGCGGTTGCCGGTTTGAGGTTGGCCGGCAGTGGCGTCGGTCAACTGCAGGCGTTTGACGATTTCGGCCTTCTCACCTGCCAGATAGCCCCTCAGCAGGCTGGCAAATGCCGGATAAAAGGCAAAGTCAGCTTCTTGTCTGACTTTGGCGCAAAACGCCGCTACCCATTTGCCAAGGTGTTGCGAGACAAAATCATGTTGATGGCGCAGAATTTCCGCAACATGATCCAATTCATGCCAGGCTTGGGCTTCTTGGCTGGCCAGAAGGGAAAGAAAATCCAATTCAACACTAATGTGGTCGGGAATAAGTGTCTCTTTTTCGCCGATTTCAAACCCGGCAGCATGATAGACCTGCCGAACCGCTGATGTTTCAACACCCCACAAAATACCGCTGCCGCGTTTCTTCTGCACCGATTCGTGTGGCGAAATATGTTTTCCTGGCCCGAGAAACAGCCTTGTGTACTCGATTGCAAGATCTTGGGCGAGTGCCTCGAAGTTTTCTGATTTAAATTCCTCTCCCAAATCAATGCCAGCGCGGCCAAAGGCCAAGACCAATTCCGGCGTGTTTAATTGATGAAGAAACTTAACCGATGGTTCGCGGCGAAACACGTTAGCCAGGAGGCCATAAAGCTGACTTCGCTCCATGGCCTTCCTGGCCAAATCAATCGGGTCTATGGCTGGCCTGGTTTTAGACACCAGCCGCAGCCTTTTCTACAGTAACAACGGTATCCATCCAGCGTAATTGCCCGGAGATGGGATCGGCTCTGTTGCCGACGATCCAGTTGGGGTGGGTGCCGTTGGATGTCCACCAGATGCGGTTGCTGTCGGCTTCATCTCTTCCGTTTGGAGCTTTTTTGCCCGATGCGTAACGACCATATTCCCAGTGGCCACAGTGATGAGAGATCGCCACGGCACCAGGAACAATAGCCGGTGTTACCCGGGCAGTAATGTCAATTTCACCAAACGCCGACTTGACCTTGATGGTATCACCCTCTGCGATGTCTCTCGCTGCTGCGGTAACCGGGTTGATCCATGCCGGATTGTCATGCGAAATCTCGGTCAGGTATTTGCAATTGGCCGAGCGTGAATGGATTTGAGAGGGAAGCTTGAATGTAGTCAAGATAAGATCATCATCCTTCATCGCATCAAGTTCTGGAGCTTGCGTCCACGATGGCATTGCCGGAAGGTCCTTTTCGGCGACGATCTCTGAATAGATTTCGAGATATCCCGATTTATTCACCTTGTCTGGCTTGAAGCCCGCATACACGACACCATCAATCTCCTGGCCGACGTAGGCCTTGTAGGATTTTTTGGTCTTGGTATATCCTTTTGCCAGGGCTTCTTCCTCGCTTGCCACTTTTGCCTTCTTCCAGTTCCAATAAACACCGGTTTGCGGATCCATGACGACACCGTCCTTTTGGTAGGCTTCCGGTTTGAGAACCTTCATATAGGAGTAAAAGCGTGGTTTTGCTTCAGGGTCATGGTAGACGCCGTTGGCTTTCATGTAGTCAAAACCACCGGCCTTTTTAACTGTAGACGTCATCTCACAGGACTGTTTGACAAAAGCTTCATGGCTTTCGACCCCCAGCGGGAACCCCATGCGGTCTGCTAGTTCGATGCAGACATCAGCAAAATCCCGGCATTCGCCAAGCGGTTTTACCGCCGGTTGACGGATGTAGTATTCGGGAATCTGGGCCGGTGATGCCATGTCTTCCCACCCCCAACGTTCAGTATAAGGTGTGTCGGGCAGGAGGATGTCGGCGAGTGCGGCTGATTCATCATAGAACGGGTTTGAACAGACGCTGAACGGAACCAACTTCTCATCTTTGAGAATTTCAATGTTCTCATCAACTTCGCCATTGGCATAGACCGGTGTATAACAATACCACATATAGATGTCGGGCCGTCCAGCACTGCCGTCCTTGATCATCTTCAGCACTTGATGGCTGACACTGTGGGTTGGCAGTTTTGCCGCGCCGGGCAAGCCGTTAGTGATTTTAAGTTTGCGGGACTTTGGCTTTTTCTTCGGTCCCTTCGGATATTTCCACTTGGCACCAACCGCCTTGCAGCGGCCACCTGGATTGTCAATGTTGCCGGTAATCGAAGCCAGTAACATTACGGCACGTTCGGTATCGGCACCATGATAATGGGCAACTGCGCCCCGGTAGCTGATTATACAGGCCGGTTTTATCGTCGCCACATCGCGAGCAATTGTGCGAATTTTATCGGCGGATACACCGCTGACTTTCTCCGCCCATTCCGGTGTATAATCGGCAAGATGCGTCTTTAGTGCCGCCACCTTGTCGTCAATGCTGGCGTTGCGGTCAGCAGAGACCTTGACAAATTTCAAGAACTCCTCGCCCTCACCTTTATAAAGGCCTTCATTCATCACCACATTACACATAGCAAGAACGACCGCGCGGTCAGTTCCCGGTTTGACAGGCACCCATTCGGTTGACTTGGCCGCAGTATTAGACAGCCGGATATCGAAGGTCACCATTTCGATGTTTTTTTCAGCCAGCCGGGCAATCAGCCGGTGTGCAGTTGGGATATGGTTAGTGTGGGCCTCCAACACGTTGGAACCGAAGTTCAGCACATAGTTGGTATTATCGAAATCCCAATTGTCGTAGTGACTTCCCCAGGTCAGTTCCTGGCCGGTCCATTTGGCGGCCTCGCAGATCGATGTGTGGTTACCGAT
Source organism: Hyphomicrobiales bacterium (assembly GCA_021775515.1). Lineage (GTDB taxonomy): Bacteria > Pseudomonadota > Alphaproteobacteria > Rhizobiales > JAJFHR01 > JAJFHR01. The sequence continues at coordinate 6,402 of JAJFHR010000206.1, forward strand.
CGTGACGGTGACGTAGATGGCGAGGAACAGGCTCTTGAT
>JAJFHR010000207.1 GCA_021775515.1 Hyphomicrobiales bacterium
CCGCGCTAAGGTCTGCAAAAATTCCTTCGGGAGAATTGCGATAATCCGCTCTGTCTGACGAACCTCCCCGACCATCTATCAGGTCATTGCCGGCTTGACCGCGGAAAGATTCGTTAATCTCAGCTTGATTAGTGCCTCTCAGTATGTCGTCAAAAGCAGACCCGCGAATTGAATTGACACCGGAAAGAGTATCTACGCCGATACTGGCGGCATCGCCTCCCAAAATTGAATTAGCGGTTCCAGCTAGAAGGTCAACTTCAACACCGGCCGTTGCTTTCCCATAACTAGCCCGCGTACCTTCATTGCCGGTAATAACGTCATTTCCAAGACCGCCTTCAATTTCCACAAATTCACCAAATCGGCCGAAAAAACTGAAATCAATGTTAAAAGTATCGGCAAAATTTGTACCAAAAACGAACTCGGTATTGACCAGCGTATCGGTGCCTACCGATGCATCGCCGACGGCGGTAGAGCCCAGTGAATCCAGTCCGCCTTGCAGATTAACCGTGATACCTGATGTTGCCCCGCGATAATCGACGCGGTTAAAGTCGATTTTGTCGTCGTTTATTGTGTTGGCGCCAACCAATGTATCGGTGCCGCCACCACCGATAAGGATGTTGTCACCGAAACCACCGGTTAGAATATTATCGCCCGCATCACCGGTGATAATGTCATTGCCCGACCCGCCAGTTGCATTTTCTATGCTGGTAAAAGTGTCGTTGCCTATTTCAGCGCCGGTTGCTGTCCCCGCGCCAAGGTCAATGGTTATAGCGCTGGCATAGGAAGAATATCGAATAGTATCCGTGCCGCCGCCACCCGCGACTGTATCGTTGCCGCCGCGCGGGCGAAATTCGTTATTGCCAGCATCGCCGATAATTAGATCATCAAAGTCAGATCCACGTATATTCTCAATGCCGAACAGGTTGTCTACGGTGCCAAACCCGTCTTGAACCGTGCCTTCTCCAATTGGCCCTATGGACAAATCGGCAACGATGCCGTTTGGTGAACTTCTATAATCCGCACGGTCACCGGATCCTAACCCGCCGTCAATGAAATCATTTCCTGCCAAACCACGCAGGCTTTCCGAGGCACCATCGGAGCCAAGAAGAGAGTCGTCAAAACTGGAACCGTTGGCACTTTGTGCACCGGTGAACGTATCAACACCAATATTGTCGTTGGGTCCGCCCGAATCATTGGTGAGGAACGCTATGCCTTCGCCAAAATCGACGGTTACGCCCGAATTAGCCGATTGATAGGACAGACGGGTATTGCCATTTCCGGTAATATCGTCGTTGCCGTCGCGGCCTTCAATCTGATTGAAGTTGCCAAAAATACCGTTAAAGCTCCCATCCACAACGAACACGTCATTAAAATCAGAGCCAACAATTGATTCAACGGTATCGAGCACATCATTACCGACAGAAGCATCGCCCGAAGCGGTTGACGCAAAAGACCCGACACCTCCAATGAGGTTAACGTTGATTCCAGCGCTTGCCCCGGTGTAGCTGACGATGTTGAAATCAAGCGCATCGTTGCCGCGGCGGCCACCTTGTATGATATCGTCGCCTGCGCCACCGATAAAAGTATTGACGCCCGAAGTAGCCGTCAGGAAATCATTGCCGCCGCCGCCATTAATGAGATCATCACCGCCAAGGCCCTGAAAAATATTATTACCGCCATCGCCAATGATCTGATCAACAAATTCTGTGCCGCGAATACTTTCGATATTTAAAAATGTATCAACAGTGCCAAATCCGTCCTGCACCGTTCCCGAACCATTGTTTTCATTGGTGGTGAAATCGGCCAGGATGCCGGTAGGGGAGGAAAAACGATAATCAAGCCGGTCATTGTCGCCACCGCGACCATCAACAAAATCGTTGCCGCCGCGCAATCTGAAACTTTCGAATTCAGAACTATTCGAGCCTAAAACCGTATCGTCAAATTCAGAACCGGAGATGGCGTTAACACCGAAGAAACTATCAACGCCCACGTTGTCGCCGGCGCCACCGCTGCCAACCGTCAAATTGGCGCGGCCTTCGAGGCCTTGAGGATCGCCAAGTGCCGCTTCAAAATCGACCGTCACACCGCTAATGGCATCGCGGTAGTCCAGTCTGGTTTCATCGTTGCCGCGGATAATGTCGTCGCCGCCTTCGCCTCTGATCTGGTTGAAACCGTCACCAAACTGGCCAAAAAAATCTTCGCTGATAGTGAACGTATCGGCAAATTGCGAGCCGATAACCGTGTCAATGGCATCAAGCGTGTCGTTGCCAACGGAGGCATCTCCGATCACCGTCGATGAGAACGATGTAATAACTCCCTGCAGGTCTACGGTAATTCCGCCCGTCGCCGATCTGTAGTCGACAAAATTGCCGCCGTTGACATCACCAGAAATTCCCCCCGATATTATATCATCACCGGCACCGCCGATGAGCCGGTTAAAACCGGTGCCACCATCAATGATATCATTCCCAGCGCCGCCATCAATGATGTCATCGCCAGCCCGGCCAAGCAGCGTATTGTTCACAGCGTTGCCGGTAATTGTATCATCCCCGTCACCGCCAATGACATTCTCCAAGCCGAAAAGAGTGTCAATGCCGGTTTCGACACTGCTCGAAGATTCAGTGTTCAGGTTGGCGATTACGCCTTGGGTAGTGTTGAGAAAGCTGATTGTGTCGATGCCGCTTCCACCGTCAATCACATCGCCGCCGGGAGAAGCGGATATTCTATCATCACCGCCAAGGGCCTGAACCAGGTTGGCCAGATTATTTCCAGCGAGGTTATCATTGTCCACGGTGCCGATGATATCTCCGTCAACCGTGAGGTCGAAAATCGTTGAATCAAACTCGCCAAATCGGTCAAAACCAAATAGTTCTATGGATATTGTACCGCCATCAATCGCTGTCGGGGTGCCGGAAAAAACCGAACCGTCAAAATCCAACCAGGCAGGAAGAGGGTCTCCATTTGACAGAAATGCATCTAATTCAAGGAAATCGCCGTCATCCACATCGAAGAAAGCATCAAAAGGCTCAAACTGAAAAAAGCTGTTTACCGTGGCAAATTGATCATCAGGTGGTATATCCACAAACGGAGCATCATTCACGCCTAAGACATCGATAGTTGCCGTAGCGGTATCAAAACCGCCGTTACCGTCGCTTAGGGTATAGGTAAAATTGTCCTGGGCAAGATCACCGTCGCTAAGGTTTTCAAAAGCACCGTCTGGATCATAAGCAAAAGAGCCCTCGGCGTTGAGTGTCAACAAGGCGCCCGAGGCCAGCAGGATCAATACACCGACGTTGGCCGCTTGACCGTTTACGGCACTAACCGTGCGCAGGTCTCCCTCTGCATCAAAATCCTCACCCCCGCCATTGTCCTGAAATACACTACTGTTGAAGGCTGAATCTTCGTCCGTCAGAAAAAAATCGTCCTGGGCGACTGGCGCATCATTAACACCTTCAATTTCCACATCTACGGTGGTGTTGGAGAAGCCTCCGTTACCATCGCTTATAGTGTAGGTAAAAAAGTCCACTTCCAAATCGTCAAAAGCAACAAAGTCAAACTGGCCGTTGGGGTCATAGGCAAACGTGCCATCTGCGTTGAGCGTCAGGATCGCGCCGGAAGCAAGCTCAACAGCATTTCCAACATCTGCGGCTATGCCGTCGACCTGAACCACGGTAAAAACATCGCCATTGTCAATATCTTGGTCAACACCATTTTCGTTGTCGGCGAAGACGTTGCCATTCAAAATTGTATCTTCATCAGTAACAACGATGTCAGCTCTGGCATCCGGTGCATCATTTACACCACCAATGTCAATGGTCACCGTGGCCGTATCCCGACCGCCATTACCATCGTCAATAGTATAGGCAAAAGTGTCTGTTGCAACTTGGCCAACAGCAAGCGTTTCAAACGACCCGTTGGGATCGTATGTAAACAGACCGTTCGCCTCCTGCACCACGGTGCCCAAAGTCAGGGAGGTATCGAGATTGATCACACTCAACACATCACCAACATTCGGGTCAGAATCATTGTTCAATACCGAGGTGGTTAAAAATGCCGTGTCTTCGTCAGTGCGAAAGCCCGGTCCTCCATCGTCAAAAGCGGTCGGGGGCACATTGAGAGCAACACCATTAACGGTGACGGTTGCTGTTGCTGTGTCGGTCCCGCCGTTGCCCTCATCGATGGTGTAAGTAAAAGTGTCCAGAGCCGATTGGCCAGGATCTAGCTCATCAAACTGGCCGTTAGGATCATAGGAAAAGGTGCCGTCCGCATTAACCGTCAGCAAGGCACCGGATGCCAGAGCTGTTTGGTTGCCCACGTTAACCGCCTGATTGTTAACAGCGCTTACATTAAAAGTATCGACAATGTCGATATCCTGATCAATCCCGTTTCCATTGTCATCGAAAAGGGTGCCGTTCAAAACAGCATTTTCCGCCGTTGCAAAGGCATCGTCCTGGGCAACAGGCGCATCGTTTTGGCCGGTTACCGTGATTGTGGCGAGCGCCGGTGCCGACACAGCGCCTTCGTTATCGGTAGCAGTAAAGGTGAATGCCAGTTGTTGAACTACACCTGCGCCCAACGCCTGCAATGCTGCACCGGGGGTAAAGGTGAACGTGCCATCATTATTGTTCACAACGGTGCCTGCGGCAGGTTGTGTTACCACATCAAAGCTATCGACTGACCCTCCAGCGTCGGGGTCTGTGGCAATAAAATTCTGCACCACCGGCCCCCCGTCCTCAGTCGCCGCTACTTGGACGTTACCGGGGATGGGGGCGTCATTGACGCCAGCCACATTTATGGTGACCGTGGCATTGTCAAAGCCGTTTCTGCCGTCACTGACAGTATAATCAAATGTGTCGAGGGCGTTCTGGGTTGAATTGAGCCCTTCAAATTGACCATTGGGGTTGTAGGTAAAAGTGCCATCGGCGTTGAGTGTAAGAAGGGCGCCTGAGGCGAGGGCTATCGGATTACCAACATTTGCGCGAACGCCGTTGATCGCGCTAACAACAAGCGCGTTATTATCCGGGTCCACATCCGGTCCGTTTCCATTATCGTTGAAAACGTTACCCGCAATTCCTGTATCTTCATTGCCGGCAAAACCGTCGTCCTGGGCGATTGGCGGAGTGTTTCTCTCTTCACTGGCGAGGGCGCCCGTGGTCCCTTGGGCGTCAAAGATGAAGTTAACGGTATCTCCGGCAAAAATATTGTTCAGAACGGCAACATTGACAAAATTTACGCCATTGGCTGCACCATCGCTGTCAATTCTGACCGTTGAACTGCCGGTCTCTTGAAGCTGAACAAAATTGTTTAAATTTGCGATGTCGAAATTGGGACCGAGAAGATTGGATAAATCGAGACTGTCCTCGGCTACATTGAAATCAGTAATGAAGTCAGGGCTATCGGCACCGAGGATAAAAGTATCCGTGCCTGAGCCACCGGTCAGTTCATCAGCACCGAGACCACCGTCAAGCACATCATTGCCTGCCCCGCCGTCGAGAAAATCCAATCCGGCACCACCCAGCAAGATATCGTTTCCGGCTTGCCCCGAAAGAGTGTCAGTGCCATCAAGGCCCTGAATTTGATCATTGCCACTTGAGCCATTGAGGTTGTCGGTACCGGGGGTTCCGGTAATTTGATTTAAGGTGGCCGGTCCGGTGAAAGGATTGTCTGTGGAGTCATTCGAAGGTAGAGATATTGGTGAGCCGCCGACTGCCGGGTTGGTGCCACCTCCAAATGGATCAACCGTCGGGCTGCCGTTTTCTCCGCCCAGGGGCCCGGCAGTGTTTGTCGTTGGTATTGTTGTTCCAGACACATCTGGAGCCACGGCGCCACCGCTGGGAGGCGACGTGTTTTGCGTCGGCGTTATTGCACCGGTTGTATCCGGTACGCCTGCATCTCCATCCGGTGCGGCATTTCCCTGCTGATCGGGGTCAGCGCCATCGTTTGTGTCCGTCCCCGAACTATCCTGATTTACCGGGCTTTGGCCGCTGTTGATGCGATTTTGCATACTGTTGAATGTGGAATAGACCTGCGCTTGTAATTGTTGATCCTGCGCAAAATCAGTGCCGGTTTTCTGGAGTTCCTGTATCTGGCCGGTGGCGCTGGTTAACAGCAGTTTCGAGCCGGTATCCGTAACGCTGGCGATAACTTTACCGCTAAGGTCGAATAAAACATAATTCCCAATTTTCCCGTCAGGACCGGGATCGGCAACGATGGAAAATGCAACGGACCCGTCGTCGGCAATAAACACCGTTGGTGACGTGCCGCGAATCCCCATGGTGGCCACTGGGGTTTGAACATTCATGTCGCCGGTGGGTGCAATTTTGCCAGCGACAAAAACAAAACCGCCCTGGACTAAATTCACCAGCATTGAGTTGGAGGATCCGGCCGGATCATAGACCAATTCATTCAGCACCATGCGGGCATTGGCTGAAAGGGAAAATACGGTCTCATCGGCAAAGGTTATGCCAAGAGAGGATCCCTCGCTTGTCTGAATTACATCACCTTGAAAAACATGGGTACCGACTTTGAGTTCGACAACCGTGCCGTCTTTTCGCGTCGCTGTTGCTGTGCCGGTAAGGGCTTCTACCTGGCCAATCGCAGTGCTGCCTTCGGGCGCGGTCGTTTGAGCGTATTGGCCAGGCGCAAGGGGACCCGCCAGTGCTGAGACGACATCCGCCGTTAATGTCGCGCCATCTGGCGAGATAAGGTCAACCGGATCGTCGGTGGCAAAATAGTCTAGGATTATAACTGTTTCGCCATCGCTTCCAACCAGCACCAGATCGTTTCCGGACCGGCTGAAATCAGCATTAAAAAGCAGGTGGGCATCAGCTATTTCAATAGCCTTGCCCTCGGCGTTGATTGTCAAAGGTGCAGCGGAAGAAAATGAGCCGCCTTCGTTTATAATTCTCGCCAAGGCCACTAACCCTTACACAAAGCCACAGGAAACCCAGCAAAGTTTACACAAAATTAATCATTTTGAAAGGGTTGAGGCTTGTAAAGGTAAATTTCGGGACGCCGGATCCGGGTATAATTTCAGCAAAAATTGCCCTATCGTTCGCGGAAAGCTTCATCCCGCACCCGTTTAACCGGTTTTAGCAGGTAGTTCAGGACGGTTTTTGTACCCGTCAAAATGTCGACTGTTGCCACCATTCCCGGAATTATCGGCAGATTTTTGCCATCTTTGACCAGATTACTGTTTTTCGTGCGAATAATTACCCGGTAAAAAGTCTCCGAGCGTTCATCTGTAATCGTATCGGCACTGATGCGGTCCACCTCACCTTTAAGCGCGCCGTAAATGGAATAATCATAGGCGGAAAGTTTGACGCTTGCTTCCTGGCCTTTTCTAATAAAAGCAACATCCTGAGGGCGGATCTGCGCTTCAATAAGAAGAACATCGTTAAGAGGGACTATCTCGATGATATCTTTGCCCGGTTGAACTACAGCGCCAATCGTCGTCACATTGAGTTTGTTGATGATGCCGCGCACCGGTGCTTTTAATGATGTTCTGACAACCCTGTCCTGGGCGGCTTTGAGGGATTCTTCAACAATTGCCAATTCCGCACCGGCGGTGGCGAGGCGTTCCAACGCCTTGGCTCGGAAAGTTGCCTTGGCAGTTTCAATTCTGTTTTCAGCTTCCCTGATGCTTGATTTCAAGCGCGGGATCGAGGCCCGCGCAATATAAATATCGCCCTTCAGTTCAATGGTTTGGCGTTGCAGTCTTAACAGCTCGACTTCGGGCACGACGTCTTTGGCATAAAGCTGTTTGGTCAATTCAAGCTCGCGCTCCAGGGGTTTTTGAGAAGCAGCCAGTTTGGCAGCCCGCGCGTGCAGTTCTTCAAGTTCCTGCTGACGTTGAACGAACTGTTGTTTCAACACCGATACTTCATCGTTCAATTTTGTCTGCCGGGCTCGAAAAGACCGCCGCTCGGACAAAACGGCATCAGGCGCATTTTTCATCAAAATTGGATCAATTTTCAGTTTTTCCGCTCCGGTGGCCTCGGCTTCCAGCCGGGCACTCTCGGCCTGCCGTGCCCACTGGCGTTGCTCAACTTCTCCGAGTCGCGAGGCAAAACCGGTGTCATCGATCTGCATAATCACCTGGTTTTTTTCAACGGTATCGCCCTCTTGTACTAGAATTTTCCCAACAATGCCGCCTTCCAATGTCTGCACTACCTGCATTTGGCTCGACGGGATTACACGCCCTGAACCGGTAGTGACTTCCTCTAGTATCGCTTGTTGCGCCCAATAATAGCCGCTGAGCAAAATCAGAAGAATGATGAACAACAAGGTCCACGCCATATTTGGCGCTCGTTCTTGATGGGCCGCCTTGATATCATTGGCAAAGTTGAAATCATCCCGCCGCATCATGTTTCTGTAACCCCGCCCACCGGATTAACCGCAGCCTTAAGCGATCTGTTCTTTAAAGCCGTCAGGACGGCATCGCGCGGCCCATCAACCACCAGACGTCCGCGTTCGATTACCACTATTCGATCAACCAGATTAAGAAACGAGCCGCGGTGCGTGCACACAATCAACGTTCGATCACCGCGTGACCACCGGCGCAGGCTGTCAACCAGGGCAGCTTCCGTTTTGGTGTCCAGTGCACCAGACGGTTCATCAAGGAATAAAATCTTGGGCTGTTTAAGTAACATGCGGGCAAGAGTTACTGCATGTCGCTGCCCGCCCGAAAGTCCACGGCCACGTTCACCAATCGGCATGTTCAAGCCCAGGGGGTGGCTTGCGCTGAAATCCTTTACGCCGGAGATATCGACAGCATCGGAAATTTCCTCATCGCTCGCCGTTGGCTTGCCCAGAACAATGTTGTCGCGCAACGTACCGGCAAAAAGCTCAGGTTCCTGAGAGACGTAGCCAATTCCCGCTCTAAGGTCGGCAACCTCATACTGGCGGGCATCTGTGCCGTCAACCAGAATGGAACCCTGGCTGGGCGTATATAACCTGGCAATGAGCTTTCCAAGCGTGGTTTTTCCCGACCCAACCCTACCGATTACGCCAATGCGTTCTCCAGGTGATGCTTTGAAGGAAATATTCTCCAGGGCAGGGGCCGTTTGGGAAGGGTAGGTAAAAGATACGTTGCGGACTTCCAGTTCGCCTTTGTCGACGATTAGGCCGCCGGTAACCTCATGGGAATGTTCCCCCCTGAGCTTCATGAATTCTGAGATGCCTGCCATGGCGGCAAACGAATGTTGGGCGCGTGCGACAGTCAGAGCAATATTTCCAAGAGGTGCAAGTACCCGGCCGGCGAGAATGTTGGCAGCAATCAGTCCGCCAACAGTGATCGTGCCTTCTGCCACAAGGAACACACCCCAGACAATGATAACCACACTGACGATCTGTTGTATCATTGCGGTGAAATGTAACGCGAGAGACGACCAGAATTTTGTCGACGATGTAGCCCTGGCGGTTGCTGCAACAGCGTCTTCCCAGCGGCGTTGCATAACGCCCTCGCCACCGACAGATTTTATAGCTTCAACTCCAATCAACCCTTCAACCAGGATTGAATGGCGTTTGGTGGATTGAAATTGAGTTCGTTTGACCGCGCGGGCGAGGGGAAACTGTACAAACAGCGTCACCAGCAAAACGATGGGTACAGCCGCCAGCGCAACAAATGCAATCGGCCCAACAATTACCCAAAGAATGAAAATAAATATACCGATAAACAACAGGTCGGTCGCTGCGACAATACTCGAGGAGGTGAAAAAATCCCGAACACTTTCAAACTCACGAATTTGATTGGCAACTGCCCCCGCCGCACCCGGCCGCTCCTGCATCGAGATGCCAAGGGCATGCTCGTAGAGCGAAGCTGCAACTTGCATGTCGACCCGGCGCCCAGCCATATCGAGGATCACTGTCCGTAGCTGTTTTAACAGGATGTCGAAAAAAATGGCAATGGAAACACCGGCAGCAAGTGCCCACAAGGTTGGAATGGCCAAATTGGGTATGACGCGATCATAAACATTCATCACAAATAACGGCAAGGCCAGACCAAGCAGATTTATAATGAATGCGGCTAAGATAATCTGTACCCAGGACGGCCAGAAATTCATCACCGCAGACCACAGCCAGTGGCCGTTTCTTTCACCGGTCTGAGACTGCCGTGCCGACACGGCTTCCTGCCTGTCATCGACGGTCAGATAAAACAGAAATCCCGTTGAGGCCGCTTGTAGCGAACGCACGGTCATAATCTGCTGATCTTCTGACGTAGAGGGGAAGACAACAGTCACTTTGTCGTGCGAGTTTTTTTTAATCACCACACACGCATCACCGCTGTCAAACAGGATAATATAAGGCAAGACTATTGCCGGAACCTTTGAAATCCGGCGGCGAACAAGCTGCGCGCTCAGGCCCAGTCTAGCTGCAGCCCGTGGTACAAGATCAACCGAAAGCCTGTCATGCCGCAGAGGTAGGCCATTTGTGACGGCGGATGCCGAAAAAGGCTTACTGAAATGCCGCGCGATGAACTCCAGGCAGGCAAGCAACGGATCATTGGCGAAATTTTCAGGTGAGATGGATTGTGCTGGTTGCGGGGCCGCATCGGTGCTGACGGCATCTGCATCAATTGGTTTTGCAGAGATGCCGGTTTTAAATACTGACTTCTCCATGATGCTGCTCAATTCGCTCGATTTTCATTTAAATTGATATTCAGAGAACATCAATTATTGCTTGCGCAACGGCTCGATAGTTATGTTGAAGACGCCCAGACTGCGCTGAGTTTGAGCCCGGCGTTGCGCGGTTCCCTCCTTCGGCGCACTTACGCCGACAGTATCAAGCAAAACACCCATGCTCGCAAGCAATTGGTAGGCAGAAAAAAGCCGAACCGCCTCGACGCTGGACTGCTGGAAGCGGCTGTTAAACAATGCGCTTTCAGAATCCAACAGATCCAGAAGGCTTCTTTTGGACAGTCTGTATTCCTGCAAATAGGTTCCGACGATACGCCGGTTAAGCTGCGCCTGGCGGCGTAATTCTGCGACCCGTGATCCACCAACAATATATGCCGCCCAGGCCCGTTCCACGGCTTCTGTAACCTGCCTTGTTTGCGAATCCAGTGTGGCCTTAGTCTGATACCACCGCTCCGATAGTTCGCGCTTTCTGTTTGTTGTAATAAGACCGTCGAAAAGGTTCCAGGACATAACCACTCTACCGGTCAGATCATTGCTTCGCCCGGGAATGCCGGAAACGTCGGATCCATAAGTGGCGCTGCCTTCCAGAGAAACTTCCGGGTAGTAGGAACCCGTGCTTTGCTCACGTTCAAATTTTGCGGCATCTATATCCGCCCGCGCTGCCTTGATTGCCGGGTTGGCAGAAAGTCCTGTACGCACCGCTGCATGTTTGGTCGGCGGAATACGCTTTGGGAAGGCCACAGGATTGGTGGTTTTTGGCTCAAAACCCACAACGCGTTTGAATTTCGCTTTGGCCTCAGCCAGGGACTGCCTGATCTCGGCGACGATAGCCTTGGTTCCGGCAACGCGCTCGAGTGTTTGATCCAATTCGCTTGCCGGCGATTTGCCACCCTTTTTGCGAATTCGAATGAGATTTAGAATTTTGACATGGCGTCGAGAATTTTCCTGGGCAATACGTAACAGCCGGGTCAGGCGTCTGACATCAATGTAGGCTTCCACGGCATTAAGGCCGAGAGCTTCTGATTGTTGCAATACCCGCAGGGCTACGGCGTCAACCTGGGAGGCATTTTTATAGATATCATTCGCCCGGTACCAACCATCGAAGAGGATCTGCCGAATTGTGACACTCGCCTCCTTGCGATTGCGCCACTTGCGATTAATCGCCGGGCTTAAGCTTTGAGGTTTATCTACCCGTTGGGCACCGTAATCAGCCGAAAAATCCACTCTCGGCAGCAAGGCGCCCTGGGCCTGGCGTAGACGATAATCCGACGCTCTTCGACTGGCTGAGGCGGCTTTGATTTCCGGGTTGTTATGGACAGCACTACGCACAGCTTCACGAAGTGAAACCGCCTGTGCCTGGCTGGAAAACAAACACAAGACCAGCGCTGGTATTACTCTGCGCAACACGAATTTCATGCACCCCCCAAGATCGCAATGACGCCGGAAATATTTGTTTCTGTCAGAGCCAGTACACAGGCACCAGTATGGAAACGAACTCTTCCCAGTCAGTTTCCAAATTAACTTTGCATTAACCTTTGATAAAATTCAACGGGAATATATCATATCTCGAAGCGATTTAGCCAAACACCGCTGATTTTGGTAAACAAAATTGAAAACTGCATAACCGTTACATTAATGTCACCCTGCCCGTGATCTCGTTCATGAGCAGGAACATCTGCCTTTGTCGTATTCTGTCCTATTATATTGTTTAAAAAGATATTTTTCTACTTTGATGGCGGTTAATTCCGGCAATCTACAGTTCACATAACCCTCAATCGTCTGCTTGGAATTTTCTCGATTTATCGTATAGTTTGGGGTGATTTTTCATCCTGCTAAATTTGGGGGAGACCAGGACGATGAAAAAATGCCTTCGTGTGCTGTCAGCATACTTATGCCTTATAACCATTTTTTCTCTGTCAATCAGTAATACTGCACAGGCTGAAAAAGCGGTTGCCGAGATCCTGCGCTATATCATTGAAAGTGGACAAACCACGGAATCTATTGCCGACAATGACGAACGGCTGATTCCTGTTTTTCTGATTTATGAATCCCGCAATTACACACCGATCTGGGTTCGAGACAGCGGTCCAAAAAACAAGGCGCGCGATTTCCTGAAAATTCTCAAGCGCAGTAATGACGACGCCTTGAGGCCGGCAAACTACCGGATCGCTGCAATCGAAAAGCTGATCAAGAGTGAAGATTTTCAAGACCTTGCTGAGTTGGAACTTTTGCTGTCGCGGGCGCTTTTGGACTATGGCAGAGACGTGAATGCCGGACGTATCGCGCCTTCCACGATAGATAAAAATACCCAGGTATTTCCCAACACGCCCGGCTCAGCTACCTTGCTTGACCGTATCGAATTGGCTGACAAGGTAAGTGAAGTGTTTGATACACTTCCACCACAAAGCCCAAGGTATGCCAGATTAAAGCAGAAACTTGCCGAATACCGCCGCAAGGCTGCAGCCCGAGGAGAATGGGTAACCGTACCCGACGGCGAGGTGCTCAAGCCCAAAAATTACGACAAGCGCGTTCCTGCAATAAGAAATTTATTGACGCAGATGGGCGATTTAAAACCTGAATTGCCCTTACCAAAAACCGCGGACGGAGCCCCCGATCCGACCTTATATGATCCAATATTGGTTGAGGGCGTCAAACGCTTTCAATACCGCCACGGTATAGATCAGGACGGCGTCATCGGACCAGCGACGTTGAAGCAAATGAATATACCTCTAAGCGAGCGTATTAGGCAGATGGAATTGAACATGGAGCGCCGCCGGTGGATGCAGGACAATTTCGGAGATTTCTATATTTTTGTTAATCTGGCAGATCAGTACCTCAAGGTGGTCAAGCGAAACGGTGAGGGTAAGGAAAAAACCATCCATACCGCCCCAGTGGTTGTCGGCAAGCCTTTCTTTTCAACACCGGTCTTTACCAAAAACATGACCTACATGGTCATGAATCCATATTGGAATGTGCCCTCTTCCATCGCGCGCAACGAACTTATACCAAAACTACTCAATGATTCTGGTGCTCTTCTGCGCCAGAATATCCGGATTTTGAAGGGCTGGGGTGACAAAGCGCCCGAAGTTAATCCCTACGATGTGAACTGGTCAACAATCTCAAAACGCAACTTCCCCTATCGGCTTCGTCAGGATGCAGGTGGTAACAATGCTCTTGGCCGCATCAAGTTCATGTTCCCGAATAAGTTCAATGTCTACATCCATGACACACCGGCAAAGAGTCTGTTCTCGAAAATAAGCCGCGTTTTCAGCCATGGCTGCATCCGGGTTAAAAACCCGCTTGATCTGGCCGAAGTCTTATTGCGGGAAAAGGGGTCAGGCTGGAACAAGAAACGCATTAAAAAAGCAATTGCCACTGGCAAAAGACGTGTTGTTAGAATTAAATCAATTCCGGTTCACATAACCTATCTCACGGCCTGGGTGAACAAGGATATGACCGTGCACTTTAGGAACGATGTTTATGGCCGCGATAAAAAGCTTGATGTAGCCCTCCGGCGTTCGGAAATTTCCGGCGGATAAAATAATTTACCAATTCGCGTATAGTATTATCTACAGAGTGTGGATTGATTGGTTTTCATTGCAGCAATGATTTTGTAAGCTGAGACTTGGGAACACGAAATTAGTTGATGATGCCTGAATCGTATCCGGGCCGGGTTTCATCAGGGGGTGATTTTAGTTTTATGACTTTTGATTTTGTTTGACGCGCCCGTGAGTGAGCATGACTTATTGCGGATTGAGGATCTACGCGTTTGCTTTGAACTTCATGGCAGTCAGCTTGAGGTTGTCAAAGGGGTGAGTTTCCGGGTTAGGCCCGGATCAATCGTGGCTCTCGTCGGCGAATCCGGGTCGGGAAAATCGGTCATCTCTCAGGCTATACTTGGTATACTGCCAAAACCCGGTTCCATTACCGGTGGCAAAATCCTCTTTCGCGACCCGGAAAATTCCGAGGAAGTTCTCGACATCGCCTCTTTGAGCCCTGATGGCAGCCGCATGCGCAGCCTAAGAGGCGGGCGCATATCGATGATTTTTCAAGAGCCGATGACGTCGCTGTCACCGCTGCATACGGTTGGCAATCAGGTTGAAGAAGCGCTGTGTCTGCACAGCGATGTATCGGGGAAGAACCGGCGCACCCTTACCGAAGAAATGTTGGCCCTGGTTGGATTTCCTGATCCTGTCCGGGCCTACGATTGTTATTCCTTCGAGCTTTCCGGTGGCCTGCGCCAGCGCGCGATGATAGCCATGGCCTTGATCTGCCGTCCGGCGCTGTTAATAGCCGATGAACCCACAACCGCACTGGATGTAACGGTACAGGCACAAATTCTCAAACAGCTCAAAGATCTTCGGCAGCATCTGAACATGGCTGTATTGCTGATCACCCATGACCTCGGCGTCGTTGCTAATATGGCCGATGAGATCGTTGTGATTTATCATGGTGAGATTACTGAAAGCGGCACCGCCGAACACATCTTCAACAATCCCGGTCATCCTTACCTGCAAGCGTTGCTTAAAGCCGTGCCGCATTTTGAAATGAAGCCGGGAGAGCGCCTGGTTTCGCTTCGCGATGTTGGCGCAGGAGATGCACATTTGTTTGGCTCTGAAGACGATGACGGCGATAGAGCAGCAAAGATTCTAGAGCAGGGAAAAATTCGCGCTCTCGACCAGGGCAAGACACTCTTGTCAGTTCAGGGAATTAGAAAATCCTTCACCGTAACAAAGGGCGGGTTTTTTGGTTCAAAAAAGAGTTCTGAGTTAGTCGCAATTGATAATGTCAGTTTTGATATCAAACGCGGCGAATGCTTAGGCCTTGTTGGTGAAAGCGGTTGTGGCAAAACTACCGTCAGCAAAGTTATCATGCGCGCAGTCAGGCCCGATAAGGGAACTCTGAAATTCCACCATGGCGGCATCGAAACCAACATCCTTGAGCTCGATGAGCAGCAGCTAAAAGAATTTCGCGTCCGTATTCAGATGATTTTTCAAGATCCGTTCGGGTCTCTTAGTCCGCGAATGACCGTTGCCGACATTTTGCGTGAGCCGCTGATTATCCACAATCGCGGAAACGTCGGCAAACAGATGGAGACAATACAGGAACTGATGCGGGTTGTTGGCCTTGATCCGCGTTTTCTCAATCGATACCCGCATAGTTTTTCCGGTGGCCAGCGTCAACGTATTGGAATTGCCCGTGCCCTGGCCCTGCAACCGGAACTCATTATTTGCGACGAGCCGGTGTCCGCTCTCGATGTTTCGGTCCAGGCGCAAATACTCAATCTTCTAAAAGACCTGCAATCCGAACTTGGCCTGACCTATCTGTTTATTTCGCATAACCTCGCTGTAGTGGACTATATTGCCGATCGGATAGCCGTTATGTGTGCTGGGCGCATTGTTGAAGTTGCTCCCTGCGAGGTCCTGTTTAAAAACCCTCTCCATCCTTACACTCAACAACTTCTCAAAGCCGTGCCATATGCTGACCTCAATCGCCCGTTGGATTTCGATAGCCTCGAACTGGGCGGGGCAAAAAATGCTCTCAACTGGCGCGCGGAATTCAAACCGGGCGGCGATGGTAGTATGTTACAGCATATCAATGTAGGAGATGGCCATTATGTTTTGGCTAACGAGAGTGCTGATATTGCGAGGTTGCACTCATGAGCCGTTGGAGGAACACCGGCCACGCACCTTGGTTTATCTGCGCACCGGTTTTGGTAATTCTTGGTTTCGTCTTACAGGTTTACACGGCAGCGGTTGCCTCTGCACAGGTCGAGGTGCTGTCGCTGAAAGCCGCCGTTGCCGCAAACAAACTTCCCCCGATGGAAAAGCGACTACCGGAAAACCCTCGCGTCATAGATCTCAAACTTTCCAATCGGGCACCGGGAAAATACGGCGGCACGTTGCAAATTTTGATGGGCAAGCAAAAAGATATCCGGATGATGACGGTCTACGGTTATGCCCGGCTAGTGGCATATGATGACAAGCTCAACATCGTCGCAGATATTCTTGAAAGTTTTGAGGTCGAGGAAAATCGAATTTTCACCTTGCGCCTGCGGCCCGGGCACAAGTGGTCAGATGGTCAACCCTTTACATCCGAAGATTTTCGCTATTACTGGGAAGATGTGGCCACGGACAAAAAACTATCCAAAGGAACGATGCCCAAGGAACTTCTGGTTAACGGCAAACCGCCGGTTTTTGAGGTTATCGACGAAACCACGGTTCG
>JAJFHR010000208.1 GCA_021775515.1 Hyphomicrobiales bacterium
ACTTCAACCGGGCCGGTCCCGCCGTGCGCTTTTTTACTACCGGTCAGGCGACCAAGGGTCTTGGTCTTTCCCTCGGTGCCGATGTGCAGGTGGGCCTGTCCACCTCATTAATGCCAAGCAGGCCTAAAACCGAGTTGGGCAGCAGCATTGTCTTTGCCGGAAAATTCCTTGGCGGTGGCGGTGTTTCCATCGACTTCAACCGCTATGGCGGCAGGATTATTAATCCCCAGAATATTGCCTTTGAGGGCTTTGGCGTCAGCGGCGGTGTTGGCGTCGGCGCGGAATTTGGCACCCGTCAAAATACCAAGACCAAATTCTGGTAACCAAGAAACCCGCCTGCACCACGGGTGCAGGCGGGGCGTCATTTCCAATATTTCCGGCACCTGTCATTTCAGATGATACATCGCCGCACGTCCGATACTTGAAGAGGATGGATAAATGAAACACGCTTTTTTGCACTTTTGCCGCACGCCACGCCTTGGATTTTGGCGCAAGATACGAATGACAGTTATTGGCGTTGCAGCTCTGATCATGACGGCAACAAGCACCATTGCCCAGACCGGCAACGACGTTGAAAACTTTGACATAGACTTTACCGTTAAGGCATTTTACAACCTCAATCAGCGCAGCATAGATATCACCGCCTACAGCGGTTGCATGAGTTCAGGACTTCGCTACCTGCGCAATAATGTCAGTTTTGAGATTAACGAAAACACCGCGTTAATTACCGGTTCGGGAAAAATCACCTATAAAAACCCGACAAACCTGGCCATGACCACAGATTGCGGCGGCGCAACGCAATTTAAATTTTCACTACCCAATGTTGAAAGACGCCGCTACAGGGTCGTCATCAACGGGAATTTCCGCGGCATTGTCGATTTCACCAAATCCACCAGCCCAGTGGTCCTCGATATTCCGCCCCCCAAGAAAAGCTTTGGCGGCAAAATGCGCCTTTCCGCATCCTACGCCCCCGTCAGCCTTGCACACTGGAAATCAAGAACCGCTGCCTCGGTCTTAGACCTGTTTCGCCCGATCACCAAAAACCATCCTGAAGCACTCGAAGGCAGACCTGAAATGGCGCTGACCATCCGCCGCGGATTTATTGCCAATACCCTGACCGTCAGGATTACCAATTTAGGTTACCTGGATGATTCCCTTACAGGTGAAAAGTTTGTCGCCATCGTTACCAGAAACGCCGAGGGTTGGTATCTTGAAAACCTGTGGCGGCAATACCTGTGCGCCCGGGGAAAAAACGCCGGCAAGTGGGTCAAGACCTCCTGTTCGTGACGCCGGACACCCCAACCAAAGCACTTTGTTTTAAATAAAAACGCTTGTTTTGAAAAATAAGCAATTTAGATGATAGGATCCTTCCTCCTGCAGGAAAGATCCTATCATATGACCTCACCTCAAGCAGCACTGCATGCTCTCTGGCATTTGGCTGAAGCCGATCCGGAAATGCTCAATACTATCACTCTTGGTGGTTGTGATCCGGTAATACCGTCTTCATTTCTCATCGGCACTGCCGCCCAGGCGAGCATAGCGGCTGCAACTCTGGCCGCCTCGCAATTGTGGCAATTGCGCAATAATCAAAGCCAGCAGGCTTCGGTTGACATGCGCCACGCCGCCGCCGAGTTCAGATCAGAGAGATATCTGCGCGTTAACGGCAATCCACCGCCTGAACTTTGGGACAAGATTGCCGGTATTTACCAAACCGGTGACGGGCGCTGGGTGCGGTTGCACACCAATTTCCCTCATCATCGCAACGGCATGCTCAAATTGCTTGGCTGTGAATATGATCGTTCAGCTGTGCATAAATCACTATTGAACTGGACGGCCCCGGAACTGGAAAATCAAGCAAATTCGCTCGGTCTTCTGGCCACGATGATGCGCAGCCGGGAAGAATGGCGGGCGCACGAACAAGGCCGGGCGCTGGACAAAATGCCGCTTTTCACTATTGAAAAAACCGGCGAAGCCCCTGCCCGTTCTCTCAGGCCTTCGGCGCGTCCGCTCGGCAATATCCGGGTTGTTGACCTAACCCGGGTCATTGCCGGGCCCGTCTGCGGCCGCACATTGGCGGCACATGGCGCTGAAGTCATGCGGATAACGGCAAAACATCTGCCGTTCATGGCGCCTTTGATCATTGACAACGGTCGGGGAAAACTCTCCGCATACCTAGATCTGCGCACCGCCCGCGGCAAATCCCAATTTCGCAAACTCCTGATTGGCTCCGATATCTTCATTCAGGGCTACCGTCCAGGCGTTATTGCCTCTTTCGGCTTTTCTCCCCGCGAGCTGGCAGAAATCAAGCCCGGTATCGTGACCGCCTCCTTATCAGCCTATGGCAATCAGGGTCCATGGGATAACCGACGCGGGTTTGACAGTCTTGTTCAAATGGCTACCGGAATAAACGACGAAGAGACCAAGGCCTTTAAAACCAAGGAACCGAAGGTTTTGCCCTGTCAGGCTCTGGACCATGCCGCGGGGTTTATCCTAAGTTTTGCGGTCATGATAGCCCTGCACCGGCAGACAACCATTGGCGGCAGTTGGCACGTTTCAACCTCATTGGCACAGGCCGGCCGCTGGATTGAAGATTTAGGCCGCCTGCCTCAGGGCCAAAAATGCCCTGACCCGGAATTGGAGGATGTTGCAGATTTTCTCGAAACGGCCCCTTCAGGGTTTGGCAATCTGAGTGCGGTCAAACATTCCGGCCGCCTCGCTGCCTCGCCGCCCTATTGGTCATTGCCGTCCATGCCGCTTGGAACTCACCCGCCAAAATGGCCTGAGATGTCGAACTGACTTGCCGCAAAACCCTGCCTTGGGGACTATGCCAAACATACTGTAGAAATTTTTCAGAGCCGAATTGCATTCCCCTGAACTTCACGATATCGTCGGTCCCAAGGGCAAACAGGACTACAGATTTAAAGGAATACCTAAAGATACCTCAGAAGCTAAAATCAGACAAATCTACGCCGATAGATAAATCGCGCTGACACTTCAGGCCGATCATAAATTCCGGAGGTTTTTTAAATGGCTTCGATATAAAGACATATCGGAGAGGGGATAATTTGGAAACTTGCTTTAAACAAGCCCTGACCCTATATTAAAATTTTAAAGAAGAAAAAAGTGAACAATAAGTAATTTTCTGTATAAATTTGCCAAGCTTGAGAAAATAAACAACAAAAGAAAAAGAAAAAATGGCAGAAATAATTATAACGGAGTTCATGGCTGGCGAAGCTGTAAATTCACTTCAATCACGGTGGGATGTTCTCTACGACCCTCAACTTCATGAAACGCTCGATACTTTACAACGGGAACTTATAGGCGCCCGGGCTTTGATCGTGCGCAATCAAACAAAAGTCACCGCTGAAATGCTTGCAATGGCACCGAGGTTAACAGCGGTCGGGCGTTTGGGCGTCGGTTTAGATAACATTGATATGGATGCTTGCAAGGAGCGTGGCATCTCGGTTTTTCCAGCCTTGGGGGCGAATAACAAAGCGGTTTCCGAGTATGTTATCAGTACCTCACTTTTTCTGCTGCGCGGCGCCTATCACGCAAATGAGGACGTCATATCCGGTCAGTGGCCCCGCGCCCATTTGATGGGGTTAGAAGCCGGCGGTAAAGTTCTGGGACTAATCGGGTTTGGTTCCATCGCCCGGCAGGTCGCACGGGATGCAAAAGCAATTGGAATGACCACGATTGCCTTTGATCCCTTTGTCAGCGATGGCGATGCCGCCTGGAATGACGCCAAAAAAGTCTCGTTCAATTCGGTTCTACGGCAATCCGATGTGGTATCCTTGCATGTGCCTTTGACAAAAGGAACCCGGCACCTAATCGGCGATGAAGCCTTTGCCATTATGAAACCCGGGGCTATTTTAATTAATGCGGCTCGGGGCGGGATTGTTGATGAAACCGCCCTGGTCGCAGCGTTAAAATCGAACCGGCTGGCGGGTGCTGCACTGGATGTTTTTGAAACAGAACCTCTGCCTGTAGAGATCGGCATGATATTCAAGGACATCAAAAATCTTATTCTCACGCCTCATATTGCCGGATTAACAAAAGAGGCCAATCTGCGTGTCTCCCAAATGATTGCCGAAAAAATCAGCCAGGCGCTAGCCTGATTTCAGCATTTTGTGCTAGCTTGCCTCAAAGGCGGTACCATCGTGATCAAACGGCAACATCAAGCAATCATCTATGAGGCAGCATGACTAACACTCGTACCGAAACCGATTCGTTTGGCCCTCTTGAGGTTCCCGCCGATAAATATTGGGGTGCACAAACGCAACGCTCTTTGGGCAACTTCAAGATCGGTGGCGAAACCATGCCACCTGCTTTGATACGCGCATTAGGCATCATCAAAAAGTCCGCCGCACTTACCAACAATGATCTCGGCAACATGGATGACGACATTACAAATGCCATCGCCACAGCTGCCCAGGAGGTAATCGAGGGTAAATTCGATGACAATTTTCCACTCGTGGTTTGGCAGACCGGATCGGGAACCCAGAGCAATATGAACGCCAACGAAGTCATTGCCAACCGGGCGATAGAAATTCTCGGCGGCGTTATCGGCTCAAAACATCCCGTCCACCCCAATGATGATTGCAACCGGTCACAATCGTCCAATGACACGTTTCCCACCGCAATGCATATCGCTGCGGTAGAGCAGGTTCACAATAAACTCATGCCGGCTCTTGATCATCTGGCCACGGAGTTGGAACAAAAATCGCAAGCCTGGCAGGATATCATTAAGATCGGCCGCACCCACCTGCAAGATGCCACACCCTTGACTTTGGGCCAGGAATTTTCTGGGTATGCTGCCCAGCTTCGACTAAATCTGGACCGTATAAAAGATGCATTAAAGCGCCTTTATCCACTCGCCCAGGGCGGCACCGCGGTGGGCACTGGCCTGAATGCCAAACCTGGATTTGCCGTTCGTTTTGCTGAACATGTTTCTACAATTACCGGCCTGCCTTTCATCACTGCGGAAAAGAAATTTGAAGCCCTCGCCGCACACGATGCCATCGTTGAAATGTCCGGGGCCTTGAATACAACCGCAGTCAGCCTGTTCAAAATCGCCAATGATATTCGTTTGTTGGGCTCAGGGCCGCGATCCGGTTTGGGCGAGATATCCCTGCCTGAAAACGAGCCCGGTTCCTCAATCATGCCGGGTAAGGTAAACCCGACCCAATGTGAAGCTCTAACCATGGTTTGCACTCAGGTAATGGGCAATCACACCACCATTACCATTGCCGGCAGCCAGGGCCATTTCGAACTTAATGTCTTCAAACCGGTCATGATCTATAATCTGCTGCAATCCATTCAGCTTGTAGCCGAAGGAAGTGTCAGTTTCACCGATAATTGTGTTGTCGGCATCGTTCCCAACCGCGACAACATATCCAGTTTGATGCAGCGATCCTTGATGCTGGTAACCGCACTTGCTCCCAAAATAGGATACGATAACGCCACTAAAGTCGCCAAGACCGCTCACCATAATGGCACCACCTTGCGCGAGGAAGCAGTTGGTCTTGGATTTGTAACCGAAGAAGAATTTGATCAGATAGTTCGCCCTGAAAACATGATCTCACCTAGCTGAAGGTGAGGGATTAGCAACAACATGAGCGGTCCGAAAAAACGGTCGATTAAAATAGCCGGACACCGGACAAGTACGTCCCTGGAACCTGACTTCTGGCAAGCGTTGCAGGAAATGGCGGCAGCTGAAAATCGCTCAATGGCAGAAATCATCGAAGATGTCGACCGGATGCGCGGCGAAACAAATCTGTCAAGCGCCTTGCGCTGCCATATTCTCGCTCACTACAAACCGCGCTCGCCCGAATAACGCGAGGCACTATTCAACAGTTGCTGGCACCTCCGGTCTGACGGTTTCATCCGGTTTGACTTCCGTATCGTCCGCGCTAAGAGAATCTTCCGGCTTGGGCTCCACATCAGGTTGTTCTAAATTTCGGCGTTTCAGTTCTTCTTCTTCAATTTTTTCCAACCGCTTGACGCTGTCCTTTAACGCCTTCACAGCGAGATAACCGCGCAGGGCTTCGGCATTAAAGTTTCTGTCCGGTTCATTGACCAGGCCGGTGTAGAGCAAAACCAGCGGTGGGGAGTTGGGAAATTTATCAAACGAAAAGCGCCATTCGTTATCCAGTTTAAACACCGTAAGGTCGACCACCAGTGATGCTTTTCCGGAAACATCTTCAGCCTTGAAACGCAAATCCGTTGTGCCCACCAGTCCGTTGTCTATGGTGAACGAACTGTCGAGGTCTCCATAATACATTTCACCTTCCGCCAGAATGCCATCGATCAGGCCGTTGAGTTCTGTTTCAGTTTCAATGCTGGGTAAGGCTTTGGCAAAGGTTGCCGGGTTGATACCGCGAAGGATGCCATTTTGAATTTTCAGAATGCCTGATCCCTTCATCGATGAGATCAACCCCCGCAAACTTCTGCCCTCGCCTTGTACGCGCCCCGAGATATAAGCTTTGCCGGCGATCGCTCCCCGCTTCGATTTCACCTTGGCAATCTTTTCAAGATCTCCGTCAATCAGCGTGTATTCCGACGACAGTTTTAATCCATTCCCGGTTTCATCCAGCGTCGCATTCAAACTAAGTTCACCGCCGTAAACCTTTCCTGACATCCGCTTCAGGTCAAATTTCTCACGGCCTGAAGTAAAAACAGCCTTAACGTCGTCGATCGTTGTCGTCGTTGTCTGCACTTTATCCGCCTGCAGATTTATTGACATCTCAGCAGCTTTCAAAATGCCAAGCCTGAACGGTTGTGCCGACCATATCTGACCGCTCGGCTGCTTGGGTTTTTCCGTATCATCCACACCGCCAAACAAGGCACTAAACACCCACGGAAATGACACTTCCTCCGCCTGCACATTTGCCTGAATGCGCGGCACGGCGCCGCCGAAAGTCATAGTTCCATTAAGACTGACGGGCACTTTGCCCACTGTTCCACTAAACCCGGTAAGAACAAATTCCGGCGCCTTGCCCGCTATCAAGCCGTGAAAGACCATGGGGATCACATCGGTGTTTCGATCAAAAGATGAGCCGACAACGGCCATCAAAGGCCTGACATCTTCACTTTCAACGGTCACGTCGGCTTCAAGCGAGGGTTCACCCCCCTTACTTGCAAGCCGACCCGACAAATTCGCCCGTGTCCCATAAGCCTGCACGCCAAATCCAATCTCGAGACGTTGGCCGACATCACCTTTTATCCGGGCCCGTATAACGCCGGTCTGAGCCGATGATCCATGTTGATCAGGACTTAACCAGCCCACTTGGGCCAAAAGCTTGTCACCGTCTTCATTCACAGCTTCGGCGTTGAAATCGAGATTTGAACGAGCAAAATTGCTTAATTTTCCCAATATCTGTAGCGTGCTGGAGATTTTCGTGCCGCCAGCCGATCCTGATATTCTAAAAAAACTGCGCGGCACACCATCCTTGACCGAAGCTTCAAATGACAGCCCCGCGCTTAATGGTCCAAATGCCTTGGCCCAATCTTTTCCGCGAATGCCATTTCGCCCGCCCGGCGTCACGCCTATCAGGTCAAAAAGAGCAGTAGGGTTGGCCGCAACCAGAGATGCATCAAGAACGCCTTTTGGTTTGCGGTTGATATTTAGGATCGTCCCCTTGGTGCGCAGGCTCGCCCCACCGATATCGGCAAAATCCAGCTTGTTGATGTTCAAGCGGCCTGCTTCCAGATTTATATCAGCAGCCAGGCCAGCGGTCGTGACGCCTCGCGAGATAATTTTGTCAGCATTGAAGCGAATATTAGCATCAAACCGGCCAAACAGGTCAGCAAAACTCTTAACGAACCGAGTAGCTTTGTTGGCGAATTCGGCCTTATCGCCTGCATTTTCAGTCAACGGGAAATACCGATCAAGATCAATTTGATCAAGTGACAGTGCCAATCCAAATGCCGGGCGTTTCCGGATCGCATAAGATAGTCCTGCCGAGGCCATTGTTTCATCTAACTGAATACCGACATTCAGCATATCAATCGACTTAGGGCTAATTAATAGCGATCCCTTGGCGTCGAGTTTTCCGCCAAAGCCGCTCTCCGTCAGGCCTACCAACGGTGCCATTGATGGCAGCGCCCAACTGGCAAATTTTTCCGCATTCGCTGTATTAAACACAAAAGTGCCGTCAAAACTGGTCACGTCGGCCGTCGTCAGAAAAAGCCCTTTTAAAGCCAGCCTGCTGCGACCGGGCAAGCCACCGGATGCCTCCATGACCTCGATATGATTGTCAGCGAATCGAAGTTTAAGAACAGATTTCTCAATCGCCATTCCCCCGAGCACCACGCCGTCGACGTTGAGAGACATTCTGCCATCAAATCCCCCGGCCCACAGGCGTGGAAGGATTTTATCCATCAACCGCAAAAGCTGAGGCGTCAGAGATGAAGGCAGCCTGTTTTGATCAGGTTTTCCCCGTTTGACGGGTTGTTTTTGGGCTGGTGTTATTTTCGCGGTCCGAAGCTGGAGCAGCTCGTCCAGGTCAAGCCGTTTGGTCTTAAGTTCAATGATAAAGTCGGATCCCTCTTGCCACACCGCCTGAGCCCGCCCGGAAAAACGGGCCGTACTATTGCCACGCTTTAGCACAGCATTGACATCTTCAAGCCTGATCCCTTCCAGCGAGGTGGCAATTTCAGCTTCCAGATCGGCGCGAACTTCTTCTTTTGGCGACCGCTCGATCGACTTTAAAATCTCGAGATAACTAATATCCTGCGATAGATTAATCTTGCCATCAAAACGCGGACCATCTTTTGAGGTATCGAGAAAACCATCCAAAACAATTTGTTCGTTTTCCTGCTCGGGCACAGTTAAACGCAGGTTAAACCGCCGCACACTGGCCTCGCTCGCTCTGCCTGCTCGTATTGAAAATTCACGGGCCTGACCAGCGATTTCTAAATCTCCCGTTGCCGTATAAGGGCCCACCAGCGCCCGTGCTGAAATGCGGGCATTAAACGGCGATACTTCATGGGCGATACGGCGCTTGGCATCGGTGAAAAACACCGCGCCATTGGAAATCAAAACATCATCGAGAATAATATTCTTAGGGTCGATCAAGCCACCGAAGTTTCTCTCCACCGCAGTTTTCCAATTAGGAATACCGCCGGCTGAAATCTCAAAACGGAATGTCGGGCGTACAAACTCAATATCGGTAAACTGAAATTTTCCCCTCAGCAAAGGCGCAAGAGCCAATTTGGCTTTTACAAGTTCTATGCTCGCAATAGCAGCATTATTGGGATCTTCGGGTGATTTTATTTCCACGCCACCCAATCTAATTACGCCACTGGGCAACAGACGAATATCTATCTCGCCATTAATCGTAACCTGATGGCCGATCAACCGGCGCGCTTCGCTTTCAATTTCAGTCCGGTAAGCAGACCAGCTAATCAAAAACGGCGCGATAAGGGCGGTAAACAAAACCACCACAACCAGTCCACACAAAATGAGGAGCGGATGTCTCAAAGCCAAGCCCTCGTTGCTGCCAATTACCGCATTTTTGAAGCAACTGGTGGGGAACCAGTCGATTCGCGACCTTCATTCTACCCCCCATTGCACCGCATGTGGGAATTGACTACAGATTTATTGTTCAAATTTGCTCGTTTTACGGCAGGCGATCTTGTGCAGCGGCTAAAAACCGCCCCCAACCATCCGAAACGAAATTTCTAAACAGCAACAACTTTCCCGGGATTAAGGATATTGTCGGGATCGAGAGATTTTTTTATCAACCGCATAACATCAACACCGGCTCCGTGTTCTGCCTCAAGATATTTCATTTTGCCAATTCCTACGCCGTGTTCACCCGTACATGTCCCGTCCATGGCAAGCGCGCGCATAATCAAGCGTTCCAGCAACTCATTAACCCGGTCCATCTCATTTTTATCATCGGGGTCAATGAGCAGGGTCAAATGAAAATTTCCATCCCCGACATGACCGACGATCGGTGCAAAAAGCCCGTATTTTTCGATATCTACCCGGGTTTCTTCAACACAGTCGGCGAGCCTGGAAATTGGCACACAAACATCCGTTGCCAAGCCTTTTAGGCCCGGTTTCTGGGCAAGATTGGCCCAATAAGCATCGTGCCGTGCTTGCCAAAGTTTATTGCGGTCTTCAGTTTGATCAGCCGATTGAAACGGTCCGCCACCGTGATCTTCAATAATCTCGCTAAATAATCTCATCTGTTCAAGAACGCCATCTTGGGTGCCGTGAAACTCGAGAAATAATGTTGCGGTTTCCTCAAGCGTTAGACCGGAATAGGCGTTGCAGGCCTCAATCTGCACATCATCCAAAAGCTCGATTCTGGCGACCGGGATTCCCGTTTGAATGGCGAGAATAACAGCATCACAGGCATGTCTGACACTGGGAAATGGGCATACGCCAGCGGAGATCGCGTCCGGGATCGCCTGCAGCCGCAAGGTCACTTCAGTGATAATACCTAGGGTGCCTTCCGATCCCACTATCAGCTTGGTCAAATCATACCCCGCAGAGGACTTGCGGGCGCGGCGGGCGGTTTGAACAATGGTTCCATCAGCCATCACCACAGTGAGGTTGAGAACATTTTCTCTCATCGTGCCATAACGCACCGCATTGGTGCCCGAGGCCCGGGTTGCCGCCATTCCGCCAAGACTTGCATCCGTCCCCGGATCAATCGGAAAAAACATGCCCATATCACGCAAATGCACATTTAGCTGAACCCGGGTTACACCTGCTTGCACGGTACAGTCCAAATCCTCCGGACTTACACGAATAATATTATTCATCTGCGCAAAATCTATCGTAATCCCGCCATATGGTGCATTGATATGGCCTTCAAGCGACGTGCCCGTTCCATAGGCGATGATTGGTACCTTGTGTCGCGCGCAAATCTTGACCAGTGCAGATACTTCTTCAGTGGTTTGAACGTATGCCACAGCGTCCGGTGGTTGGGTTGGATACCAGGTAACACTCTCACCATGCAGGTCACGTACCGACCTTGAAGTTGTTAGCCGATCCCCGAGCAACGCTTCAGCTTCTTCCAGGGCCGCATCAATTTTCCGTCTGTTTGCAACATCTGCTCTACTCATATGTCAACTTCCACATTGGCAATTCCTCATCAATACTTTCATGACGGCACCTTGATACTGATACAGTTTTACCCAACACCCAAACTCGGGTCTTGGGGCGATTGGCCTTTTCAGGGTATAGCACACTCTTGTTGTGAGCAATTTGTTCGATTCGCAGTATTTTTCGAAGAGGTTAAGATGCCGCCAACTGCCCCTTTTGTTTCCACTCCCATGCATGTCGAACCCGATTGGATTGATTACAACGGGCATATGAACGTCGCCTATTATGTGGTCCTGTTTGATCGTTGCCTCGACCAGTTTTTCGACATACTCGGCATCGGCCCAGATTATGTCAAACGCTATAATTCTTCTTCTTTCACCGTCGAGGCCCACATTACTTACCAGCGTGAACTGCTGGTAGGAGCGCCGGTAAAAGCCACTTTGCAGATTTTGGATTATGATGAAAAACGCGTACATACCTACCTCGAACTTTTTCATGCCGAGGAAGGATTTTTAAGCGCCACCTGGGAGCAAATGACCTTGCATGTCGATATGGCTGCCAAGCGGGCATCAGTTTTCCCCCAGGATATCCTTGAGAAAATCGACCAGATGTACCAAGCTCACAAAACACTACCGCAAAATTCCAATGTTGGGCGCTTAATCCAGATCAAAAGAAAGTAAATGTCCGAGATCATAATCCATCTCAGGCGCTATTTAAGTGAAGCTGTCCTGCCCAATTTGCGGACTTCGGCGTCCAATCGTGAACCTTTGGCTTGGGCCCTGGCGGCTGCAATCGGAATTTCGGTAGCCTACGCTATCATCGTATTCAGGACGATGATCGGCTTTACCCAGTCCATCTGGCTCGGCACTCTTTCGGAAAAAATCATTGGCCATATCGCCGATCTACCCATGATAGTGGTGCTTCTAGCACCTACGATTGGCGGTTTGGCTGTCGGGTTGTTTTTGCAATTTGCCATGCCCGGTCACCGGCCCGAAGGCGTGGCAGATGTTATTGAAGCCCGGGCAATTGGTGGTGCCCGCATGCCATTTTTG
>JAJFHR010000209.1 GCA_021775515.1 Hyphomicrobiales bacterium
ATGCCTTTTATTACCGAGGAAATTTGGCAACGCCTTTCACCGGACACAGTTGCCGACAAAGACATGTTGATACTGGCGCCATGGCCATCCTATCCCGATATTATGGATGATCAAGCTACGGCCGAAATTGAATGGATCATCACGGCTGTTACGGAAATCCGCTCCATCCGCGCGGAAATGAACATTCCAGCCGGCGCCCGCATTCCGCTGGTTTTGGCCGGTGCCCAGGAGCGGGCACGTGCATGTGCTCATCTGCATCGCGAAACTCTGCAACGCCTGGCCCGGCTTGAAAAAATCGATTTTGCCGATGAAGCCCCTAAAGGCTCGGTCCAGATCGTGCTGGAAGACGCTGTCCTGGCTCTACAACTCGCCGGTGTCATTGATGTGACAGCGGAAAATGAGCGACTCAAAAAGGAAATTAATAAAGTCGAGATTGAGATATCGGGTTTCATTGCCAAACTGTCTAATGAGAAATTTACCTCGCGCGCCCCCGAACATGTGGTGGCAGAACAGCGTGAGCGTAAAATTCAGGCGGAAGAAACCAGAACCAAGCTTCAGGCCGCTCTCGCGCGATTACAGTCTGTGGCTTAAATCACTTTTTTAGTTTATTCAGCCTTTGGGTCGAATTATGGCCGTTGTTCTCCAGAATTTTCGGTGGCAAATTATGTGGGTGCGCCAAAGCAACTCATTGCTAAGGTTTCAACGCCATAGTGAGGAAAACTCATCTTGTTGATTCGAAAAGGAAAGTTGAATATATGTCTAAACCAATAGTTGCTGCAGCCGAACCTGTAAAGGTCACACTAGAAGAAGGAAAACGTTATTTCTTTTGCGCTTGCGGCCATTCTTCCCGTCAGCCCTTTTGTGATGGTTCACACGAAAATACCGGTCTGGCGCCAAAGGCGTTTGTAGCAGAGGCCGCTGGAGATTTCTTTTTGTGCCAATGCAAAAAAACCGGCAATCCGCCTTATTGTGATGGCTCGCATATGGCGCTGCAAAATGACCCTAAAACCTAGTATGTCGCGTTTAAGCGTCAAATTCGTGTCAAATTGATCACAGTGCCCGCTCATTTGATCGAACTTGGTGTGGTGTCCATTTATTGCCGTAATGTTGGAATACTCAACGTTTCTAGGGTGATGGGATAACTTGAAGCACGCGGTTTTTACCGGAATATGACACAAGTGTGACTGATTGCGCACAATGTCTTAGGAATGCGTTTACACCCACTGGATTAGGTAACCTCTACATTCTAATATCCTAACCAGTCTTTTTTGCCCTCGGGAGTTTAACAGCTTTATGGACGCTAATACCTTCGATAAATCGAAATTACCCAGTCGTCACGTAACTGAAGGACCGGAGCGCGCGCCGCATCGGTCCTATTATTATGCCATGGGGCTGACGGAAGAAGAAATTCACCGTCCCTTTGTCGGAGTCGTCTCGTGCTGGAATGAAGCTGCGCCCTGCAATATTGCACTGATGCGACAGGCCCAGTCTGTTAAAAAAGGGGTTAAAGAGGCCCATGGCACGCCGCGCGAGTTTTGCACGATTACGGTAACCGACGGCATTGCGATGGGCCATCAGGGAATGAAATCATCTCTCGCCTCGCGGGAGGTAATTGCCGATTCCGTTGAATTGACCATGCGTGGACATTGTTATGATGCCATGGTCGGCGTTGCCGGGTGTGACAAATCATTGCCCGGCATCATGATGTCGATGTTGCGTCTCAATGTCCCTTCGGTGTTTCTTTATGGTGGCTCAATTCTTCCCGGCACCTTCAAGGGTAAAGACGTCACCGTCGTAGATGTGTTCGAAGGCGTCGGGCAGCATTCTGCCGGAAATATGTCGGATGAGGACCTGCACGAGCTTGAATGCGTAGCCTGCCCAAGTGCGGGTGCCTGCGGCGGCCAGTTCACCGCCAACACCATGGCTTGTGTCTCCGAAGCCATAGGGCTCGCATTGCCGCTGTCGTCTGGTGCACCGGCACCTTATGAATCTCGCGATCAATATGCCGAAGCTAGTGGTAGAGCGGTTATGAACCTTTTACAGATAGGTTTGCGACCCCGCGATATCGTGACAAGAAAGTCGTTCGAAAATGCAGCAACCGTTGTTGCAGCAACTGGTGGTTCAACCAACGGTGGTCTTCATCTTCCCGCTATGGCCAGTGAAGTCGGCATTGATTTTGATTTGATGGAAGTTGCCGAGATTTTCAAACGCACACCCTACATTGCGGATTTGAAGCCCGGTGGAAAATATGTTGCCAAGGACATGTATGAAGCCGGTGGGGTGCCAAACCTGCTCAGAACTCTGCTAGATGGCGGTTTTCTCCATGGAGACTGTTTAACGGTTACCGGACGCACAATTGAAGAAAACCTTGAAGGCGTCGAGTTTAACACTAACCAAAAGGTGGTTTATCCGGTCTCCAACCCGCTGTCTCCAACTGGCGGTGTTGTTGGGCTGACAGGCAACCTTGCCCCCGACGGTGCGATTGTAAAAGTTGCTGGTATGGACAGCCTTAAATTCACCGGGCCAGCGCGCTGTTTTGACTGTGAAGAAGATGCATTTGCCGCCGTAGAAAACAAAAGTTTTGAAGAAGGTGATGTCCTTGTCATCCGTTACGAAGGCCCCAAAGGTGGCCCCGGCATGCGCGAGATGCTGTCAACCACGGCAGCTCTTTATGGCCAGGGCATGGGCGATAAGGTCGCCCTGATAACTGACGGGCGCTTCTCGGGTGCAACACGAGGTTTTTGCATTGGCCATGTCGGCCCGGAAGCCTTTGTTGGTGGACCGATTGGCCTGTTACAGGATGGTGATATCATTTCAATTGATGCCGATGCGGGAACTCTGTCGGTTGAATTGAGCGAAGAAGAACTTGCAACCCGGCGCGAAAACTGGGCACCTCCCGAAACTCAATATTCCACTGGTGCCCTGTGGAAGTATGCACAGTTGGTTGGACCTGCGTACAAAGGCGCGGTTACCCATCCAAGTGGAAAAGAAGAAGTTACGTGTTATGCGGATATTTAGTCCGGCAGAATTTACACTTGCTGGCTTAGGGCTAATGGTGTTGTCGCTCGCCTTTTCGAGCGACGGTTTTGCTTTGGATGCAGGCAAGTCTTCACCGGCACATATTTCACCAACTGCCTCGTTTGCCCCGGCGAATGTCCAGCCATCTGACGAACCGCCGTCACCCGTCATTGATACAGCTCCCCAATTGGTCCAAATCGAAGGTTTGGACCCCTATCTGGAAGTTGGGTCAATGCCGGAGAACAAGCAGGCCAAGGCTGCTTTTAAGCGGGCTGTGAAGGCGTTTAATGACAATAATCTGGAACGTGCCATCGCATTCGTGAAATTCGCTGCCGAAAAGAGGTATTTGCTGGCACAATGGCGCCTGGCGAAAGCTTTTCGTGATGGAATTGGGGTTAAGCGGGACGATGTCAAAGCACTTGAATGGTTTCGCAAGGTTGCAGATCGTCACGATCCATCCCTAAGGCGCAGCCGCCAAAAACTGCGCGCTACGGTTTCCGCCCTGGTGGCACTTGCAGATTTTTCGCGAACCGGTGTGGAAAATACCTCTTTTAATAAAAACCTGTCCCGGTCTCATTCGATTTACCATTATGCCGCAACTCAATACGGCCACCCGGGAGCACAATATCAGCTCGGTATCATGTATTTAAACGGCGAGGGCGTTGAAAAGAACCGGCGCGTTGGTATGAGATGGCTGATGCTGGCTGCGCGCAAAGGTTATGCAAAAGCCCAGGCTGCCTTGGGCGATATTTACCTGTCCTACAAAGACAGCCCAAAATATCGTTTGCAGGGTTTGATGTGGTATCGGATGGCGGAAAGAAATGCACAATTGGCACAGGACGAAAAATTATATGCCCGCAGCCGCCAGATATTTGCCAAGGCCAGTGATACCGAACGCGAACTTGCCGTGGGTATGATGGCAAAAATGCGCGAAACTGGCAGTGGTGTGCCAGGCGAATAATAGATGTTAGCAGCGCAACTGGATGCCTCTTATACGTCTAATTCAATCCATATAGGAACATGATCTGAGGCTTTTTCCCAGCCTCTTACGAAACGATCGATGCCTGATGCTTGCAACCTGTCTGCTGCTTGCGGTGAGAGCAGATGGTGATCAATGCGTATGCCATGATCTTTTGGCCAGGCACCGGCTTGATAATCCCAGAAAGTATACTGATGTGACGCCTGTTCACAGGCTCTGAAGGCGTCGGTCAAGCCGAGATTTAAAATCGCCCGGTAGCTTCGCAGCGTTTCCGGCCGAAACAAGGCATCTTCCGCCCAGGCCGCCGGGTTGTGAACATCATCATCATGAGGAATGACATTATAATCACCGGCAATAACAAAGCTTTCTTCGGTCCTTAACAAGTCTTGAATATGGGCGCGAAGTCGCGTCATCCAGTCAAGTTTATAGGCATATTTTTCCGAAGACACCGGATTGCCGTTTGGTGCATAGATCGACGCAATGGTCACGGCGCCAGCGCCGGTGGAAATGGTGGCTTGCAGGTAGCGCGCCTGTTCGTCGCTATCGTCTCCCGGCAAACGGGGTGTCACCTCATCGAAGGGAGATTTCGATAAAATCGCCACACCATTATATGATTTTTGCCCATGGACAGCGACATTATACCCCAAATCCTCCAACGCCTCGCGTGGAAAGGTTTCATCGACCGTCTTGATTTCCTGCAAACAGGCGACATCAGGTGAGGTTTCCTTGAGCCAGGAAATTACATTTTCCAACCGG
The DNA here is from genome assembly GCA_021775515.1 of Hyphomicrobiales bacterium. Lineage (GTDB taxonomy): Bacteria > Pseudomonadota > Alphaproteobacteria > Rhizobiales > JAJFHR01 > JAJFHR01. The sequence goes on from JAJFHR010000209.1 coordinate 4,754, forward strand.
GCTCTGATTGAATTTACATTCCAGGTCGCTATTTTCATAATCGTCCAAACCCTGTTTATCTGCCAACGCCGCACATAACATGCCCATAGATAATTCGCTAATAGCAAATCCCGGAATTCAATCGGCCAATTTTGATCGTAAACCTGCATCGCAATCAATTAAAGGCTGCGATGCAGGTTCACTTTTAATTGGCCGTTAGTTTTTCAGGATTAGCGCAATCAACCTGCCATAGAGGCGCGATCTTGCCTCAACATCACCTGGCCTGGCCCAGTCGCGGCCGATTAGATCCCAATCACTGTCATCGGGGTCAAGTCCCATTGTTTGGATATAGGCACTTTCCACAACCAGAAACTGGTTGCGGTAGGCCAGCAGATATCCGCCGGTTTCAATCTGAATTTTTTTGGCCTCCTCATAGCTGCTGCACCAGATGTTGGTGTGGCCCCCACATCCGCGAGGATATAGTAACGTGCCAAAATCATTTACGGTGTCCTGGACCAAAACATGCGTGATGTGCGACCAACCGTTAAACCCAAGGTCCTGTGCGATGAGCGCAAGGCAGTGCCGTCGTTTGACATGATTTTGGAGTTCACTGGCGTTGAAGTTTTTAAACTCAGCCAACTTGTTCATACGCTTAAGGGCCAGTGCATCACTGGCGCTTACCTGGCGGTGTAAATAGCCTGCATGAGTTTTGAGGGTTTCGATAATATCAACCATTGCGTTTCTCCTGCCTTGAATCTATCCCGCTCCATGCGATTCAAGAGATACGTCTAGATGATATTGATATTTATGACAGGGTGAGGCGTCTTTCGGCAGGTATGGTGTCCCTGTCCACCATTGCCCCTATGTAAGGAATGCCGGCAAGGAAATCAAATTGAAAATGAGGTGCCACAACCACATGCAGCTGTAGCATTAGGATTTTTGACTTGAAACGACGCTCCGATTAGATCGTCGACAAAATCGATCTCTGATCCATCCATATACAGAATAGAAACCGTGTCGACTAACACCTTGATGCCGTCTTTTTCAAAAACCAGATCGTCATCTTTTTGCGAATTTTCCAGATCGAAGCCATATTGAAAACCCGAACACCCGCCGCCGGAAACTGAAATTCGCAACATCTTGTTAATGTCTTCCTTGGCAATTATATGTGAAATTCTCTTCGCTGCGCGGGTCGAAATCGTAATTGTTCCTGACATCTGAATTTTTTCGCCTGTTGTCTCATTGGTACCGAGAGTTTTAACGTCTACATTGATATTTAGTGTTAATGGCCTCTTTGTCAAATTTATGATCGGGAATTGGTGGAATGTGCTCTGATCTTGCTTCCTTGGCTGCGCGTACGTGCGATGCAAGCAGATGTTATGTCGAAGAAGAAGGTTCTGAGCGCAGCCCGTTCCAGCGCGACCGGGACCGCATTATTCATTCTACAGCATTCAGGCGTCTCAAATATAATACCCAGGTTTTCATATTTCACGAAGGTGATCATTTCAGAACACGGCTTACCCATTCATTGGAAGTAGCCCAGGTGGCCCGGTCAATTGCCCGCTCACTCAAGCTTGATGAAGACCTAGCCGAAGCGCTCGCCCTTGCCCATGATCTCGGCCACACGCCCTTCGGGCATGCTGGAGAAATCGCACTAAATCAATGCATGAGGGAATATGGCGGATTTGATCACAACGCCCAATCCCTGAAAATTGTTACCAGTTTGGAAAAACGTTATGCAGAATTTGACGGGTTGAACCTGACCCTCCACACCCTTGAGGGGCTTGTTAAACACAACGGTCCGCTCCTTGATAAAAGCGGCAGATATATAAAAACCGGCGGGGATGTGGAAGATCTGCCGCACGCGATTTTAGAATTTCAACAAAATCATGAACTCGATCTTGTAACTATGCCCTCACTTGAAGCACAGGTCGCCAGCCTTTCAGACGATATCGCCTATAATTCTCACGATATTGACGATGGTTTGCGCGCCGAACTTATTTCAGTTGAGGACCTGCGTTCGATTGAATTGACTGCCAGGCTAATTAAAACGGTAGAAGATAACTATGGCGAACTTGAACGGCCGCGCCTTATCCATGAGACGATCCGCCGGATGATCGCCCTGATGATAGGAGATGTCTTGTCCCAGGCACGAAGCATCATGGCGGAAAATGAAAATTCGGATGAAAGCCGCGCCCCCGCAACTCAGCAGCCATTGATCGGATTTTCGCCGCAATTAAAAGCGATGGAGCGGGAACTCAAACAATTTCTCAATTCCCGCATTTACCAGCACGACCTTGTCTTGACCAAGATGAACCGGGCGAAAAAGTGGTTGGGAGATCTGTTTCAATACTACCTCGATAGCCCCACAGCACTCCCGCCTGACTGGCAGCTTGAAGGGGCAAGCACGCCAACTGCTATCCATGCACGCCAGGTTTGCGACTTTATAGCCGGCATGACGGATCGTTTTGCCATTGACGAATACCGACGAATATTTGACCTGACGCCAATTTTTCGCTAAGCCCCGCATGATAGTAAATATGAATAGGCGGCGATGCCGAAAAAATGATATTTTTTAGAATTTTAGGAGCTTTTGCTCAGTGAATGTCTTTGTTGAATTTGAGCGCAGAATCCGGGATGCGGTTTCTGCAGCTCAAACAACCGGTGACTTGCCGGAAAACCTCGATTTATCAAAAATCTCCACAGAACCTCCTCGCGAGGAATCCCATGGAGATATTGCAACCAACGCTGCCATGATTTTAGCCAAACCGGCAAAAAAATCTCCTCGTGAAATCGCCGAAAAATTAGCTGCACTTCTTGAAAAATCAAAAGATGTACTGGAAGTAAATGTTGCCGGACCCGGTTTTATAAACATCAAGCTGGCCGATCAGTTTTGGCTTAACGTCATCCGTGAAGTATTATCTGCCGGGCGCTCTTTTGGCTCAAACAGTTTGGGCCAAGGCGAGAAAATAAATGTCGAATACGTCTCTGTTAATCCGACCGGGCCCCTTCATGTAGGACATTGCCGCGGCGCGATTTTTGGCGATGCCTTGGCAAATTTGCTCGAATTTGCCGGTTATGGGGTTGTTCGCGAATATTATTTCAACGATGCCGGGTCGCAAATCGATGCCTTGGCTCGCTCAATACATTGGCGCTTGCGCGAAGCATTGGGTGAAAATTTGGGAGAAATGCCAGACGGCTTGTACCCGGGAGAATACCTCAAACCTCTGGCCGAAAGCCTGGCCCGCGACAATGGTGCAGATTTGGCAGCGAAGACGGAAAATGAATGGCTGCCCGTTCTAAGATCAGCCGGTGTCGGCGCCATGATGGAGTTGATCAAGGATGATCTAGCCTTGTTGGGGATTCACCACGATGTGTTTTTCTCCGAGCTTTCCCTTCATGGCGGTAAGGACAGTGAAATCAAGCGGACCATTGATGTTTTGAACCAAAAGGGCTTGATATACGAAGGTGTTTTACCACCGCCAAAAGGCCAGTTGTCCGAAGATTGGGAGGCGCGCGAGCAAACCCTGTTCAAGGCCACGGAATTTGGCGATGATATTGATAGACCGCTGATGAAATCAAACGGCGATTATACGTATTTCGCCGCGGACGTTGCCTATTTCAAGAATAAGTTCGATCGTGGATTTGACCAGATGATCTACGTTCTGGGTGCGGATCACTCCGGCTATGTGAAGCGTTTGGAGGCCATCGGCAAGGCCATTTCCGGGGGAAAGGCGCAGGCCGTTGTGCGCATTTGTCAATTGGTGAAATTATTTCGTGGCGGTGTGCCGGTAAAAATGTCCAAGCGTGCCGGTAATTTTATCACCATGCGTGATGTGGTAGAGGAGGTGGGTTCTGATTCTGTCCGTTTCATGATGCTGTATCGTAAAAATGATGCTCCCCTTGATTTTGACTTTGTAAAGGTGACGGAACAATCGCGGGACAATCCGGTGTTTTATGTGCAATATGCGCATGCCAGGATTTGCTCAGTGCTCCGGAAGGCATCAGAGAGTTTCGGTGAAGCTCAGCTTGCAGATGAATTTCTGAGAGCGGCAGCACTCGACCTGCTTAGCGATGAAGCGGAACGACTACTTATGAGAAAAATTGCCACTTTTCCGCGTGTTATAGAAAGTGCAGCCCGTGCCCATGAACCTCATCGTTTAGCATTTTTTCTTTATGAAGTTGCAAGTGCGTTCCATTCGTTGTGGAATAAGGGCAAAGAGTTGCCTCATTTGAGGTTTATAGACGAGGAAAAAGGCGATATTACTATGGCGAGACTCGCTCTAATACGTGCGACAGCGCATGTCATTGCCTCTGGTTTGACAATTCTCGGCGTCGAAGCCTCCGAAGAAATGCGCTAGGGAAAAATTTTTGGCTGATGATCACAAGCAACCGAATTCACCCATGACAACTAAAGACACTACGCCCAAATCCAGACAAGGCGAAGCAGTGCCAAAGAAACAGGATGAATCCGTCTCGGGTCTTGATGTTCGCCAGCTTTTGGGCCTTGGCCGAGCCGATGCTCCTGTTGAGGCCGAGCCAGCAGTGATCGAGCCCAGTGAGGCAGAGCGCATTGAACCTGTTGGCGAAGCCGTGGAAACAGCTCCTTCTGTTGTAGAGGCTCCGCCCTCTCGTGAAGAACCCGAAGTTGAAGTTAAAGTCGAACCGGAGGCTCCGCCGCTGCCAGTGGAGCCGCGCATTGAGCCAGTTTCGCCACTGCCAACTCCGTCAACATTGCGGGCAATTGACAATGAACCGGCGAAAACACCACCGGCTGACATCAAATCCGAGCAGGATTATTCCGCTGATCCGCCAGCGCAATCACGCTTTGAAACTAAGCTTAGCCAAATAGTGGCCAATGGCGGACGCCCAATTCCTCCGGTAACCGCACCGTCGGAATTACCCGGTTTACGACCCTCGATCGACCCGCTAGCGGCTAGTGTATCGCCCTCCAGTGACACTGCAGCAGAAGAATTGGTGCCACCGCTGGAAACCAACGGGTCAGCCGAACCAAGGCGCCCGGAACCTCTTCAGGCACCAGACCCGAGCATTGCTGCTAATGCGAAGCTTGAAGAGCTTGCAGCATTATCTGAACGTACGCTGGAAGATTATGAAACTTTTGATGATTTTGATGGCGACGAACCGGAGCGGTCAAAACGTACGCCTTTTTTAATTTTGGCCTCCCTCGTTTCGGTTGGCATTCTGGCCGGTGGCGTTGTTTTTGCCTATCGTCAGGGTGTAAAAGAAAGCAATCAGACAACCTTGCCAATTATCAAGGCCGAAACAGAGCCTTTGAAAGTCCAGCCCAGCAATCCGGGCGGGGTGAAAATTCCGAACCAAAACAAGTTAATTTACGATCGTATTCTGGGCGAAGAAACAGACATTGCAGAGACTATTGTGCCGCGTGAGGAAAAGGCTGTAACGATTGCCAAACTGCCCGCCAGCACTGAAGTTATCAAGACCTTGCCACCAGGCAGCGGCGTTGTGCCGCCCGTTCCTCCGGCGCCAGATACAACGCGACTTCGGGTTAAACCGGTTGGTAGTCCTAAAACACCTGCAACCGATGGCATTCAAAATGCCGCAGACAATGTGGTAAAAAAACTTACAAAAGTTGATCCACCTAAACCGTTGTCGCCGCCAACTGCGCTTACTGCGCCAAGTGGCAATACGCCTGTGGAGAATTTAGCCCAAACGGATGTCGCCAGAGCAATTATACCTCGTGCGCCGGTTACACCGGTTCCCGAAACTACCAGGCCGATTGTCGAAACGCTTAATTTGCCTGCGAGAAACGCGGAGCCTGCGGCTCCGCCGCAAGCTGCGGATTCTTCAAGCACGCCGCCGCCAAGTGATGGCATTATTCGTTTGGAAACCGAACGAGTTACAGGGCCGCCAAGGGTTCCATCCGCATCTGAAACCATTCCTGAGCTTGCCAAGGAACCGGAGACAGAAAGTAGCGATCCCATCAAGAACGCGCTCAAGACTATCGCTGAGCCTGCTGCAAATTCCAGGGCGAAATTGCCTCCGGTATTGCCCAGAAGCAAACCGCCAGCGCCTCAGAGGGCACCAACGAGGCTTGCCAGCAATACTGCTGCCCAGACCGACACTGCAGCGCCGGCTGAGCGCAGTTCATCCTCTGGCCGATACGTTATCCAGATTGCAGCATTTCGCAGCCGTGAAGAAGCCTTGTCTCGATATACCAGGCTGAAACGCCGCCATGCTTCGTTGCTAGCACCTTATACGTCATTTGTTCAAAGGGCTGATTTAGGCGACAGGGGCGTATATTATCGTCTGCGACTGGGACCGATAGCGGAAAAATCCGGCGCCTCGGAATTGTGTCGCTCATTACTGGCAGCAGGCGAAAAAGATTGTCTTGTTCGTGTGCGTTAGCAGGCGCAAATCCGTGGGATTGCGGGCGGTAACAACCATTTTTGAAACGGTTTGTTTGTGACGGTCTCGGCATTTATTGCAGGTTGCGGCGGCCTTGAATTGACCGCCGATGAAACGGCTTTCTTCCAGGACATAAATCCCTGGGGGTTGATTTTATTTCAGCGAAACTGTGAAGGTCGCGAGCAAATTAAGGCGCTGGTGTCGTCATTCCGTTCAACTGTCGGGCGTAAGGATGCGCCTGTTTTAATAGACCAGGAAGGCGGGCGTGTTCAACGCTTGAAGCCACCTGTCTGGCGTCAGTATCCAACCGCCCAGCAATTAGGTGAACTTTACGAAATTGATCCCGAACAGGCTCTCACCTC
>JAJFHR010000210.1 GCA_021775515.1 Hyphomicrobiales bacterium
ATATTGTATGCCCGGCGGTAAGTGGTATCGATATGCATTATGTCAGAGGGACAAATATCGACGCAATGTCCGCAACCGTCGCAACTCGTCATATAAACAAATGTAGGCATGATGTTACGTTCTCTCTTTTATCCAGGGACAATGGTTGGAAATTCAATAATTTTGCGGTTGTCGACGTGCACTCCCGTATGTTTCGGGATTGTCGGCAGGCGGCGGCAGATTTCTCCTTGAACCGTTGGCCTGCTCTACCCGTTTCTGGAAGGCCGCAGCGGGTTTGAAAAACATATGCGAGAATTTTGACCACGGGATCGATCCAAATAACACCGTTGTCGCCAGCAGATAAAGACCAAGGAACACATTTGCCCAAGCGCCGCTACCACTGACGGCCCAAATCAATCCTAGCGTTACGCTGACCAGGAGCGATACGATGAACAAATCAGCGCGCACCAGGCGAAATGGTGAATTGCCCTCTGAGGCAACATCAACCCGGATGAAAAACCAGAACCAGTAACCGCCGACGCATACCATCAAAGCACCAAGGTACCACAGTAACGGGAGAATGGCCGGCGCGGGAGTGGCAGGAGTTGGATAGGCGAAAACCATAATGATGGTTGTGATGACATAGGCCAAAAAGCCGTACATAGTCAGAAGATGGGCAATCCGGCGATGCGGGTTGCAGAATTCACCGGACGTCAATCCTTCCACAACAGCGGTCTGGATTGCGAGAGAAACCTTCTCCCCGCTGCCGACCTGACGTGTTGCTTTTTCTTTGGATTTTTGCGCCGCACGGAAAAAATACGTTGCACTCTTTTTGTGAATAACATCAAAAATTGTACCGCCCGCGACCATCAATATCATAACGACAATATAGGTCTGCATGATGGCAGGCGATATGAACGCCGAAAGTTCGGCGAATGGATTGCTGGTAAGCATCAGTCGACAACCCCCTTGTAAAGCCCTAGCTCAAACCTCAGGCTAGCTCAATGGATGCTGGACGTCTATACTGTCATTCCCGATTATTTCCACATTTCAGAAGAAAGAAAGATTTTTTACAAAAAAAATTTGATCATGCTAAGGAAACGTTTTCAGCGGCCCCTTGCGTGCCTCTTGAATCGTTCCGGATTTCAAAATTTTATTAAAGGTAATAGTATTGAAAATTCTCGCCTTTAGTGATCTTCACCGCGATGTGAAGACAGCTGGTAAAATTGTTGCCGCCAGTGCGGATGCCGATGTTCTGGTGGGTGCCGGCGATTTTGCCACACGTGGCCACGGCGCCGCTGAAATCATTCAAATCCTGCGAACAGCCAACACGCCGACAGTTTTGGTTTCGGGGAATCACGACAACTCAAACGAATTGCGGGAGTTGTGTTCCGATTGGTCACAGGGATATCTCCTCAACGCTCAACCGGTGACGTTTGCCAACATCACATTCTTTGGCCTTGGAGGGGAAATCCCTCAACGCAACGACGCCGAATGGAATGAGGCCCTAAGCGAGGAAGAGGCATCAAAGGCTCTGGCTTATTGCCCAAAAAACGCCATTCTCATCACCCACATGCCACCGTTCGGGCACGCCGATCTGCAAAGAGACGGCACCCACGACGGCAGTAAATCGATTGCCGCAGCAATTGCAGATAAACAACCCCTCCTTCATTTCTGCGGCCACATTCACAGCGCATGGGGCATGTCCGGGAAAATTGGAAGGACATCAATTCACAACCTCGGCCCAACAATAAACCGGTTTGAGTTATGAAAAACCAAAAAGGAAAACAGCATTGTCACGTTGTTGAATTACAGCTTAACGAATTTAAGTTGGAGTCCAGATCAACGGAGAAACCTTCTATCTCTGCGGGCCGTTGATCATGAGGGTGAAGTGCTTGAATCATTCGTTGCAAAAAAGCGTGATCGCAAGGCTGCGCTGAAGTTTTTGCGCAGTACAATGAAACGCTACGGCCAACCGCATGAAATTGTGACGGACAAACTCCGTTCCTATAGCGCTACGATGAAGGTCATCGGCAATGCCACCCGGCAGGAAACGGGTCGCTGGTTCAATAACCGGGTCGAAAATTCTCAACTGCCGTTTCAACGGCGAGAACGGGCAATGCAGGGCTTTCGACAGATGCGAAGTTTACAGAAATTCTCATCTGTTCATGCATCAGTTTACAACCATCTCAACCACGAACGTCATCTCTACAATCGGCAATATTTTAAACGCAACCGATCTCTCGCTTTGGCAGAATGGCGGCAACTTGTAGCCTAAAATGCGCCAGTATAGAACACTATTTGCCCTTTAATTATTGCTCTGACAAAGTCACTATGAACATTGGAACCCGATTAATGGGAATAATATTACAGAATCAAATGCGCATTCTGCTGCCATTTGGATCGTAGGCTGCTTGTTCCGCGACGCGGCCAATAAATAGCGTGCGCGCGATATCGATGTTTACTCTTGTGCCGTCAATTCTTGCTTCAGGAATCTTTATATCGGCAATGGCTATTGGTTTCTCGATCCTATATCCATAAGACGCTGATGTTGTTTTACCCACAATTTGCCCATCAAAATAAATAGGTTCGTTGCCGAGAGGGGTAGCTGCGTTATCTTCAAGAATGATTGATACGATACGATTTGCGATACCCGCGTCTCGTTGTTTCTTCAAAGCTGTTTTGCCGATAAAATCAGAAGTCCAGTCAACGGCAAAATCAATGCCCGCCTCATGCGGTGAAATATCTGTATCAAGATCATGGCCATAGGCCAAAAATCTCTTTTCAATTCTCATAGATGTTTGTGCGAAAATTCCTGCCGGACGCGCGCCTTGTTCATAAAGAGCATCATAGATTTTACACGCATTCTCCGCTTTGCATGTAATTTCCCAACCTGCTTCACCGACATAGGACAAGCGAACGGCTCGTACATGTGCATCGGCGATATAAGCCGTTCCAGCTTCAAAATACTTGAGATCATTGAGTTCCGGTGCATCAACATTTTTAGCAATTGCAGTTGCATCAGGTCCCATCAATCCTATAACAGCAAACTCTTCGGTACTGTCGCGTAAAGTCACTTTCTCATCATCAACATGGGATTTAAGCCAAGCTAAGTCGCGCCTGATGGCAGCCGTGCCGACATATAATCTGTAGTGATCTTCGGCGATCCGGATAACCGTTAAGTCGCTTTCTATACCGGCTCTTTCGTTGAGCATTGTTGTATATATTGCTCGGCCTGGCTTGCGATCCATATTGTTTGCGCAAATTCGATTGAGAAAGCGGGCAGCATCTTTTCCTTCAACTTCTATTTTGCCGAACGTTGATTGATCGAAAATTGCGGATTTTTCATGTGCGCTGGCAACTTCAGCGGCCACTTGCTCATGCCACTCCGGTTTATCAAAAGTCATGCACGGCTCGGTGTGTTTCTGAAAATACAAAGGACGCTCCCAACCAAAGAATTGACCAAAATGCGCTTTTTCGGTTTTCCACCGACTGTGTAGGGGCGTTTTGCGCAAGTCGCGGCTGGTCGACCATTGGCGGCCTGGAAAAGTTATTTCATAATGTTTACCCAGAACTTCCGGAACGCGTTCGCACAAGGCTTCAACTGAGTTGAAACAATCGGGAAAACGCTTCGGATCAGCTTCGTGCAAGTCAGTGGGAGTGTGGCCGTTGATAATGCAATGGGCAAGTGCCATTCCGGCACCTCCACCCGTCGCAACACCAACGGAATTCATGCCACATCCCAAAAAAAGCCCCCTTGTTTCGGCCGACTCGCCCAGAAGAAAAGATCCATCTGGTGTGAAACTCTCCGGCCCATTGAGAAGCATTTTCACCTCGGCCGTTTCAAGAGCCGGCAATCGATGCAGTGCATTGATCATCATTGGTTCAAAATGGTCCCAATCTTCGGCAAGAAGCTGGAATGCGAAATCACCACCAAGGTGATCCGG
>JAJFHR010000022.1 GCA_021775515.1 Hyphomicrobiales bacterium
GGCGCGGGGAAATCAACCCTATTAAAAATTATTGCCCGGGTTACAGCTCCAACTTTGGGACGTATTGAAGGACATGGGCAGGTAGTCTCGCTGCTGGAATTGGGGCTTGGATTTCAGCCCGAATTAACCGCACGCCAAAACATTGATTTATACTCCGGACTTTATAATATTCCCGCAAAAGTGCTTAAAAAGCAATTTGACGAAATTGTCCGATTTGCTGAATTAGAAAAATACATCGATAATCCGTTGCGGACGTTTTCCAGCGGAATGTATCTTCGCCTCGCGTTTTCCGTCGCGGCTAATTTGGATCCCGACATTTTGCTGGCAGACGAAGTATTGGCTGTCGGAGATATCAAGTTCCAGAATAGCTGCCTTAAGCGAGTACAGCAGATGCGCGATGAAGGACGGTCAACACTATTTGTTTCCCATGATATGTTGGCTATTCGGCAAATTTGTGATCAGGTTTTGTGGCTTCATAACGGTCGGGTCAGACAGTTTGGCATTACTGAAGATGTCGTTTCTGCGTATGAAGAATACATGTTTTCAGGGGATATGAATTCAAATGATGAATCGCGCGGAATTCTTGCAGAAAGCAATTCTCTTGCTCTTATTTCAGCACGTTTAACATCAGAAGATCACGATGAAATTGGCGCTCTGAAAATAGGAAATGATGCCCATTTCCAAATAAACCTATTTACCAAACGAAATGATTTAAATGTCTTTGTTGGTATTGATGTTTTTGTAAAAGTTGGCAAAAAACAGCATGTATTTCGTGGAATTCAACCAAGATTTTACGCAGAGAAAAAGGGTGTATACATTGTTAGAGTGAAAATTCCGGCAATGAGTTTTGTTGATAACCATTATTCGGTAAATGTATCGGCTGTCACTGAGCAAAATGGCGTAGAGAAAGCCGTTGTTGCTCAAAGCGCATTTGGTTTTCGTGCCTATCACATCGGTCAAATCCAAGGAGATGGCTTGCCAGGCGGAGCGGATAGAATTAAGGGGCTGTTCACACCAGAGCTCGAATGGCAGGCAGAATTTTCTGATGAACCCGTGGCACTGAAAGCGAATTAGCAATTCATTATCCCAACTGATTATACAAGAAAATGCAATTGCGAGAGAGTAGTTATGTCAGCTAATTGGACTATTGTTCCACCCAAGAATTCTCCATGGGCGCGGATCGTGGAAATGTATGCAAGCTGGTCCCTATTTGGATTTTTTGTCCGAACAGCCTGGAAATGGACCTATCGGCGAACTTCTTGGGGGCCGTTATGGATGTTTGTAAGACCTTTTATGGCGGTGGCAGTTCACTTGGTCTTTTTTGGACTGGTTTTGAATTTGAACGAATCTGATACGCCGTTTGAAATTTTTTACCTCAGCGGTATGATGTTATGGTTCAGTTTTGATCAGGGGGTGTTCTGGGTAACTCGCTGCCTTGAAACCAATCGGAAGCTAATTACAAAAATTTATTTTCCACGATTAATATTGCCTTTGGCCTATTTGGCGCCAGCAGTTGTAGATTTTTTGGTTTTGGGAACAATTACCTTGATTGTTACTGCAGGGTATTTTTTAACCACAGGCGAGTGGTACTTGTTCTTAAACGCAAATACGCTCTGGGTTGTTCCTATTATTTTTATGACCATGGCGTTTGCCCTTGGTATAGGCTTGTGGGCGGCGCCAATTGCTGCTCAGTCGCGTGATATAATTTTCACACTACGATATATTCTAGGAGCTTGGTTTCTCCTTACCCCGGTGGCTTATCCGCCAGGGCTTTTTACCGGACCAATGAAACTGCTCCCAAAGCTTAATCCGATGGCGCCAATTATAACCAGCTTTCGAGAGGCGTTGACAAATGTTCCCGTCAATGGCCAAAGTCTGATTGTTCCCGCTATTTTGATATCAATTCTTTTCTTAACGGGTTTCTTTTTCTTCGTTGCAAATGATGCGAAAATGGCAGACAGAATATAAATCCAAGTCGATATGATGAAAAAAGAAATTGCTAACTATCTCACGCAAAATCGAGATCAATCGGTCGTCCGCAATACGGGTCGGCTATTAGACACGCTTGGACTTAAGAGCTCAGTTGCCAAGCTCCTGTTTCCTACCCCGCCGACAGCTTCGATCATAAACGAAAAAAACAATTGTGATCCAAAGGATCTCGTGCTTGCCAGGTTGGAAGAAATATCTAAAAATCAGGAACCAATTGTGATTGGTCCGTGGCTGTCTGAGGTTGGATTTGAATTGCTTTACTGGATCCCGTTTATGCGGTGGTGGGTGAAGACTTATAATATTGATCGCCGGCGCATTACGGTAATTTCGCGGGGTAACGTAAAGAGCTGGTATGGTGGAATTCACGGTCGATATATCGATATATTCGATATTTTTTCACCCGAGGAATTCCGCGAACTGAATGAGAAGAGATGGGTCGAAAACGGAGGCCTGCAAAAACATCTCACAATCAGTTCGTTTGACAGGCTCGTATTGGAAAAAGCAGGCTTTTCGCTAAAGCCAAATTTGGCCCACCCGGAGCTTATGTACCTTCTTTTTGATGGTTACTGGAATGGCAGTGCAGGTTCAAAAATTTACTCTGATCATGTAAGTTTCAAACAGTTTGATGCTCCCAAACATCCAATCCTAGATAGCCTTCCAAAGGAATATCTCGCCGTGAAATTCTATTCACGCCCTTCTTTTGTAGCGGACGAAACGACAAAACATTTTGTTGATCGATTTACACGACAGCTAGCTGACAAGACGCCGGTAGTATTTATGAATACGCATGTGGCTGCCGATGATCATGGCGAATTTGAGCTGCCGGATCATCCAAACGTTTTTTCAATTCATGATAAATTGAACCCTTCGGACAACCTGGCTGCCCAGTCAGCGATCGTAGCCGGTTCGATGCAGACCTACTGTACCTATGGAGGATTTGCGTATCTGCCTTTGCTTTTCGGTGTCCCCACAGTTAGCTTATATACGGTTGACAAGCACTTTATGAAGATTCATGGAAGCGCAGCATACCAACTCTCCTTCAGGACTAAAACACCTCTTAGTGTTGCACATATTTCGGCATTTAACGCATAGGAACATCTAGGTACGATGAAATTTTTCGCGGATGAAGATCCAATACTTGTCAAGTGCCGGGAAATTATCTCGTCAGTAGAGCCCTCTCCGA
>JAJFHR010000211.1 GCA_021775515.1 Hyphomicrobiales bacterium
TGAAATTATCAGAATGTTCAATTCAGCCTTCAACGGACTAACGAAAAATACGACGGATTATTACCCGGCTGGCTTGAGAAATGAAATTGATGAGGTAAACGAGCTTGTTTATGAAAATGTCAACAATGGTGTTTATCGCGCCGGTTTCGCCACCACGCAGGCCGCTTACGAAAAAGCCTACAACGCCCTGTTTGAAACACTCGATAAACTTGAAAACCGGTTGGCCACGCAGAGATATCTTGTTGGCGCGGATATAACAGAAGCGGACTGGCGCTTGTTCACCACGTTGATCCGCTTTGACAGTGTCTATTATGGCCACTTCAAGACCAACAAAAAACAAATTGAAGATTACCCAAATCTATCAGCGTACCTGCGCGAATTATATCAGGTTCCCGGTGTCGCCGGGACTGTCGACTTCCAACACATCAAACAGCACTATTATGTTTCCCAAACATCAATCAACCCGACCCAAGTGGTCCCGGCAGGACCGAATATAGATTATTCGCGGCCACACACGCGGGCCCTTCAATCCGGCGCAGTGCGCTTAAAGTCGTGATATCGATCATCTTTAAAAGGGCACTGTGAAAACCGCACAGTGCCCTATCTTATAGGCGCAACTAACGTCCAGATAATTCGCTCGGCGCGGTTCAACAGACCGTCTCGTCAGTGAAACTCAACCTAGGTGCGAAGGCTTGTTGGAGAAAATTAGGCCAGACGCACATAAGCGCGCGAGACAGCGGCGGCGGAAGGCTGACTTCCGGTGTCTTCGGGCAAGGTAGCCTGCAACTCGTTGATTGTCGTTTGCAGATTGAAAACCTTGATCGACTCACGGCTGTCAAGAAGCAGCTTGGCCTCGACGTGATCATTCACCTGTTTGACCAGACCGTCATATTCGCGGCGCTCGGCGGTGGATAATTGGTTGATATTGCGCGCCGGGGTAAGATTTCTAATCTGGCGGATGACATTTTGCACTTGCAGTTGTGGCGTTACTGCGTTCGAGTTCCGGTTGATTTGTGCCTCGAAGGAATCTTTTAGTGTTTCCAAAGTCTTCACGCGCTTTTCAACCGCCGGGCTTAATTTCACTATTAGTAGGTCATCAATTTGTTTACGCAAGCCTGCCAACACAGTATCAGCTTCTACATCAGCGGATGGTTTGCCAATTATCTTGTCAGCTTCGGCCAACAGCTTTTTGCGGCTCTCAAAATCAAACGGTGTGGTTTTCCCTGCACTGGTTTTGTCATTTAGTTCAAGAATTTTTTCTCTAATCTTTTTAAGGCGCTGATTGTCTGCTGGTGTCAGCTGAATTTTGTAGCCGCGAATGCGATTTATCTCGCGTTCGTTTGAAGCAATAATAGATTTAGCGGCGATTTGGCTTTGCGAAGCCCCACCCGACTGACCGGCGGTAAATATGGATTCAGTTGATCCCCCACCGAAAAAATCGGTGGCTGAAGCTTTGCTGACATTGCTTCCGGTGGCTCCGGATAGTTCAATAGCCATTTCTGCATTCCTTGCAGCCGCCCCTTGCAATTCTTGCAAGATTCCGGGCACTTCGTGATAATTTGACTTTAATTTGCCACGAATTGGTTGCCAGGAAATTAATTGTCCAGGATCCTAATTCCTTCGGTATTAATCCTCGGACATACGGTCTTTGAGATACTCATCGGAAAAGTCGATTTTCAATTCGACCCACAACAGATCGTGATCCGACATTTGAAATGTCCGCCAGGTTTTGTAGTAGGCTTTCAGTTCCGCCGCAGTCATGGATTTTGCACTTTTACTGATTTTCTTGATATCTGCCTTGTAAGTATCAAACTCATTGTCCCGGAAAACAGCGCGCTTAAACCGGAAAACATTTGCCGCCCCCGGCATCAGTGTTTTTTCCTTTAAACGAAAGGCAATCTGGTCATAAAACTTGGTTTGTTTGACATTGGTTTTGTGAATTTCTTGCGGAACGGTGAACCCGTTATCGGTTAGCGCCTTCATGGTTTCATGTTCAGGACTGACGATGTTGAAATCGCCAAGTAGAATAAAATTATCGGACTTGTCGTTATCAGCCCGTTTTTTTAGCAGCTTGGCAATTTCGCGAATTTCACGAATGCGGCGCTGAAGTTTTACACCGCTGTCCGCACCAAAAAATAAATGCACGGTGCACAGCTTAAATTTGAACCAGCCGGATTGAAACGCGACCAAAAAGGGTGTGCGGTTGAACTGCCGGTTGGGATTTAGCTGGTTTTTTTCATCAATCAGTTTTTTGAAATCTTTCGCCGAAAGGTCTTTGACTTCATCGGCAAAATCCTGAATTTCCTTCTTAGTGGGATTTTCTCCTTGATATTTTAGCACAATCTCACCGGCGATATCTCTGAACCGCACCTTGTTGGCGTCAAAGACAAACACCATGCGCTCGTTGTTTCCGGCAACGTCAGTGGCGATAAAATCCCACGAAGGCCCAAGATGGTACATCAGCTTGCGAAAGCTCGACAGATTGTCGTTGATTTCCTGCAGGGCCACAATGTCAAAAGCCGAGATGATTTCCGCGATATAATAGAGGCTCTCCGGCAATCGTTTACCGTGTTTGAATTTGTTGGAATCAAAATCGCGGATATTCCAACTGGCCAGCAGCAAGGTATCATTGATATTGCGGTGCGGCACACCCTGTTTGGTCAATTGTTGTTTGATTTTGAGCAGGTTTTTGGCAATTCGCTTTTTAGCTTCGATCGGCTTTAAGCGACGTAAACCACTGATATTGGTCATGAAAACTTCCCCCAATATTTGAGTATATATATTATATATTCAAATCGGGTTTAGAACCAACTCTCGTTTAAATGCCGGTTGATAACGATGGGTCAGCTGCTGGCGGCGTTTTTGTTTTTTACCGGAACATGTTCTTCGGCGATGGGTTTGCCGCGCAGCAATTTTGTCACTAGGCTTGAGGCTACGATAACCCCGTCGTTGGCATAAGCTTCGTGGTTGGTCTCGACAGTGGAAAGATCGTAGAGATAATTCACCATCATCCCCTGTGATTGCCCGACGCCGCGCGGGGATAAATCACCAAGCCAGTTTATGCGCTCAAGCCTGGCACCATTACCGAGGTGAAAACGTGCTACCGGATCAAGCGCTTGTTTGGGCCCGGCTTTTGCGCTTACCAGATAACGCGCCGCCAGATGCATCAATGGCTCTTTCATTCCCGCCTGCATGTCATCATCAGCATGCCAGACCGGATCATCGAGGCTTTCCAGTTGCTCTATCTCCTGGGCGCTCAACGCTCCGAAATTTTCTTCCGCGCTAATGTCATTGAGCCAGCGAGTGAAGTTGGGCATCGGCGATAAGGTAACAAAGGTCTTGAGAGAAGGAATTTCGTTGGCAAGATCCGTTGCCACCTGCTTGATGAGAAGGTTGCCAAACGAGATGCCCTTTAAGCCCTTCTGGCAGTTTGAAATTGAATAAAAGACTGCCGTTGAGGGTGATTTTCCCGGCTCCGGCGGTGCTTCGGCCAGCAGGTCCTGAATGGAGTTGGGAATGTCATCCGTCAACGCCACTTCGACAAATATCAATGGATCATCAATGAGGGCAGGGTGGAAAAACGCAAAACACCTGCGGTCCACAGGATTAAGCCGGCGTTTTAAATCACCCCAATCCGTAATCTCATGCACGGCCTCATATTGAATAATTTTTTCGAGAGATTCAGCAGAAGTTGACCAGTCAATCCGCCGCAATACCAAAAACCCGCGATTAAACCAGGAGCCAAAGAGGTGAATGAGATCTTTATCGACGACGCTCATTTCCGGGTACTGTTTGAGATTTTGCAGAAGATCCTGCCGCATCGCCACCATGGCCTGGGTGCCGCTTGGTGTAAGATTTAAGCGGCGAAAAAACTCCTGGCGGGGAGATTCCGTCGCCGCGCAAAGCTGCGATAAATGATCGCTCGAGGGATCAGCCAGATATTGCCGCGCGCTGGTCTCAAGTTGTGCCGTATCGGCAATAAATTCGGCTGCCAGAAACTTAAAAAAATCAGTTTTTGCGGCATCATCCAAGGTTGCATAGCCCTTGATGATTTGTTGGGCCAGCAAAGAGCCGGAAAATTCCCCGTGTCCGGCTACGAGCGCGCGTGATAGATCGATTAATACGTTGACGTCGATCGCATCATTGTGGGCTAAGTCCAGTAACGAACGTCCACGCTCGACGATAGTGTCAATCAACTCATGTAGAAAACTAACGTTTTTCATTTTTGCCTCAAACACTGACAGGGCGTGCATATCTTACAAATATCGTTTGCAAAACCACCAGACAAGTCAAATGAGCCGGTATAATAGACATAAGTGTCTTTAATTTACGTCAATTGAATGACAAATCCTTCCATTCTCTCCGCTCGGCAAAACAGGAGGGGAATGATTGAGCACATTAATCCTGTTCACAGGTATCCCTTAGCAGAGCTGAGGTTTATGTGAGAAAGTATATTGTTTATTGTCGAGAATTCGGGAGTCCTTCTTGAGTAATTTAGCAAAATCAAACCTCAATCCTGTGGCAACAATCGTTTCAGCCAGTGAAAAAAACATCCCCGCAGGCCTTCGGCCGGCCTTCAATTACATACGATTTTCCCGCACCTCGACGTTGTTGTTGGTTTTTCTGCTAACCCTTACAATCAAGGATGCAACGGCTGAACCGGACAAAGAGGATAAGCGGCCTGTGCAATATGTCGCTATTTCCTTTGACGGTGCCAAAGCAATCGATATCTGGAAAGACACGCGCGCTTTGGCCCAAAAACACAAAGCGGCATTTACCTATTTTGTCTCGTGCGTCTATTTTTTGCACTACGGCAACGCAAAACTATATCGAGCGCCTGGAAAAAGCGCCGGGCGGTCTGCCATTGGTTTTGCCACCTCGCCACAAAACATCAGCCAGCGGCTTGATCAACTCAACGGTGCCCTGAAAGAAGGACACGAGATCGCCAGTCATGCCTGCGGTCATTATAACGGCAGCCGCTGGTCAAAAGCTGCGTGGCAATTAGAATTCGAACGATTTTCAGAAATTATGAAAAATGCCTACCGCAACAATAAGTTGAACGGACAACCTGAGGATTGGGACAAAATCGTCGATGGCAAAATCACCGGGTTTCGGGCCCCGTTCATGGCGCGCAATACCGCGCTTGATCAGGCACTTGCAGCGGGAAAATTCAGATATGACGCCAGTCGTGGTGGCTACTGGCATGAAAAACCCAGCAAAAGCAAATCGGGTCTTTGGGATTTCCGCCTGGCTTTCATCCCCGAAGGTCCCGGCAAGCGCTTGCTTTTGGCAATGGATTACAACTTTTATGTACGCCACTCATCCGGGCGGCCCAAACCGGCCTCTGCCGGGAAATTTCAACGCCGCATGTATGACGCCTATATGGGCTATTTCCGGAAAAGCTATGATGGCAATCGGGCTCCTGTTCAAATCGGCCATCATTTCTCACGGTGGAATGGCAGCGCATATTGGAATGCACTTTCGCAATTTGTCGCGGAAGTTTGCCCGCGTCCCGATGTTAGGTGCGTAACCTATTCCCAACTCGCAAAAGCACTCGAGGCCAAGTAATCGCCAAATCGAATAGTTCGGCATCACCAAGGCTAACCCACAGGACTAAAGACATCCCGGCGGGCGGGCCAGACAGGCTTCAGCTTGAGTGATGATTTCTTCAATCACCTCAGCGGCCAAGGGCACATCTTTAAGCAAGCCCGTAGCTTCACCGACAATAACCGCAGCATGGTCGAAATCCCGTTCGGCGGCAGCGCTATCATAGGCTTTGCGCTCTTCTTCAAGGCTTTCGGAAAGTTGCTCTTCGCGGCCATGCCATTGATCTAGAACGTCATTTTGTAAAGTTCTGAGTTTGTAGGGGGCAGGCCAGTCTTTACCCCGCAGCATGTCGACCACACTTGAACGCACGGTGGCATCGCCGGTGGCATCGAGCGTGCGTTCTTTTGCTTCATCAGGCGCCAGACATTCCTGGGTGGCATAAAACCGGGTACCCATCAAAACCCCTGAGGCACCTAACATTAAGGCTGCCGCCAGCCCGCGGCCATCGGCAATTCCACCGGCTGCGACCACGGGAAGATTTCCCAGCCTGTCAACCGTCTCCCGGACCAAAGAGATGGTACCTCTGATTGCACCGTGACCGCCAGCCTCGCTGCCCTGGGCAACGATGATGTCGGCGCCGTTGTCATGTGCTGATAATGCCTGCTCAATTGTCTGTACCTGGCAGATAAATAAAGCACCGGCATCTTTTATCTGCCGGGCGAAGGGCGCCTCGTTGCCAAAAGACAGCATGATAGCCTTTGGTTTTGCCGCAAGTGCTGCCTCCAGCAATGCTGGCTGTTTGGCCAGGCTCCAGGTTATAAAACCCGTGCCGATATCCGAATTGTGGCTACGCTTGATTTCGGCTTCCAGCCAATCCATCTCGCCATAGCCGCCGCCGATCAGGCCCAGGCCGCCAGCATTGGAAACAGCACTGGCCAGGGCACCACCAGCAACAAAGGCCATGGGAGCCTGTATGATGGGATGTTTTATGCCCAATAGTTCTGTTAGTTTTGTTTTTATTGTCATTTTGAATAAGATTATTGTCGTCAAATGGATGCCGCCAAGGACGATATCACACCACCGCCAGGTGTCATCGGAAAACCGGTGCTGATCGAAGGTTTATTCCGCGGCAATCAGATCATCGTCAGGTTTTTTGCGGGCCTTAGGAGACTTTAGATCTATCTTGGCGCGTTGAATTTGATTGGCCGTTTCGCCATGAACCTGTATCATTTCCAGATCGTTGACATCTTCTTCGATCACCGGCGACATGGCCTCATCCATATAGTCGAGTTTTGCCGGATCATCTTCGATACGTTTCGCCATCGCATCCAGGTGTTTGTAAAACCGGCGCCATCGATTGAGTGTGCTGGCCACTTCCAGTGCCCGTTTGGGATAAAAAACAAACGGATTTTCAATTTTAAAACTGGATCTCCTGGTGGTTCTCACCTTGCGGCGCACCATACCGCTTTCGACGGGATGGATACCTTCGATTGAATAAGAGCCGTAGAACAGCAGGATCGGCCAGACCATCTTTTTCAACGGTTTACCGCAAGAGGCTGCCCGGCGCATCATGGCTTCGATATGATCATCCGAATAATATTGTTTCCAGGCGTTTTTATAGGCACTGGTCCATTCGTCTTTCGACATTTTCGGATGTTCGCTCACCGCATTGCACAATGCATATTTATTCATGTCGGCATCCATCCACGCGCCGCTCTCATAGGCGCGTTTATGGTCTTCTGACCCGGGCAAGGGTGTGAGGAAGAAAAACTCCATCAACTCAACCGGCAACTCCCGTTTAATAATTTCAACGTCACGGGCAATCGTTTCCGGTGTATCTGCAGGAAAGCCGGTAATAAAGCCGACGTAAGTCATGACGCCGTGTTTTTTCCATTCCTGTAACATTTTCCGATATTCCCAGATTTTATTCTGGCGTTTTTTAGCCGCCATCAGGTTTTCCGGACTGATGCTCTCAAGCCCGATGTAGACCCAGTGACACCCTGCACGAGCAGCTTTTTCAATAAACTTCGGGTGGCGATGACACAGAGCATCAACCTGCAGCACAAACTTGAACTTCATGCCTTTTTCTTCACGCAGGTATATTAACCGGTCAAAAATAGGCTCCCAATCGCGATGGCGGGCAAAATTATCGTCGGTTACCATAAATCGTTTAATGCCTTGTTCGGCATTGGAGCGAATTATCTTTTCGATATCATCCGGCGTGCGGCCGCGGGAAATTCGCCCCTGTACATTGATAATGCTGCAAAACGAACATTGGAACGGACATCCCCGACCAGCATCAAAACTGGTATAGGCGCCAGCAGTTCTGCGGACAATGTTTTCCGGCAGGAAGGGTGGGGGAATATCTTCCAGGGAAGGCAGATCGTTCATGTAATCGTACACCGGCTTTAGCGACTTGCACCAAACATCCTGGATCAACTGATCAAAACGCCCTTCAGCCTCACCGGCGTAAATCGTCATGCCGAGATCCATCGCCGCTTGAATGTCCGAGGGAATTTCCTTGAGCATGGATAAACAACCCGAAACATGAAAACCGCCGTTGATCACTGGTATGTCATGGGCGAGAAATTGCTTGGCGATGTCAACCGAGCGCGGGAACTGATTTGACTGAACGCCCACCAGGCCGACAAATCCGCCATCGGCGGACTTGATATTTCGGACGAGTTTTTTGATTGGCACAACGGTATTGGTCTCGTCGTGAGCAACAATTTCTATGTCAACTTCAGGCCCTAAGACCTGGCGTTGTGCGCAATCGTTGGCGAGCGCGTAGAGCGTGGCAATAGTGTTGCAGGGAATTGCCGAGCGGTACCACTGGATGACGTATCCATCTACATCGTAACGTGACGGTTTCAACAGAGCGATAACAAAACGCTTCTGCCGCGTTGCTGCCATTGTGATTACCCCGCGCCTCAATTTCACAATAAAACCCGCATATATTTGCTGAAAACAACCGAAAACTCAAGCAGACGATAAGTGCAGCAAGGGTGACGTTGCAAAATTTCGACCTTGTTTCCTCGATCCCGGTGAATTACACATGCAATAGGTCTTGCTCTCCAATTTGCAGGTGCGTTATGAAAGAAAATAACTTTTTCAACTATTTAAACCCGACCGGAGGAACTCCTCGCAACCTTACCCAAGGCATGAAAGCCAATCTGTTTTTTGGCGATAATGTCATGTTGTCGGTGGTCGAAATTGAGCCGAATACAGCGGGCCGGTTGCACTCGCATCCCGAAGAACAATGGGGCATTTTGCTCAAGGGCAGCGGGGTCCGCACCCAGGAGGGGGTTGAAACAGCGGTATCGGAAGGGGATTTCTGGCAGACTCGCGGCAATGTCGAACACACGTTCAGGGCCGGGCCGCAAGGCGCACTTGTTCTTGATGTTTTCAGTCCGCCGCGCGAAGATTACCGCGACGGTTCCGAAGGTTTCGGAGCCACCGCTGAAAAATAAACCAAAATTTTAGTTCCGGGATATTTCATGTCCGACGATGACATTCTTTCACCAAGGTCGTTGGCTGCCAGGGCGGCTCACTTTATCGATCAAACCACTGGCGCGCTGGTACCACCGATACAACCGTCTACGACATTTGCCCGAGACATTGCCTATGAACCGATAGGAGATTATGTCTATGGGCGGGATGAAAATCCGACCTATGCGCAAGTCGAAAAACTCCTGCAGATGCTGGAGGGCGGCGAAGAGGCGCTGGTGTTTGCCTCCGGCATGGCGGCATTCACGGCCGTATTCGAAACCCTCAATACCGGGGATCATGTCGTCGCTCCCCAAATTATGTACCACGGCGGCCTCGACTGGTTGCGCCGGCTGGCAGAAAAGCGCGGCATCGAGGTAAGCCTGATTGATCAAAACGACCGGACCAGTCTGGCAAAGGCTGTGCGTCCGGGCAAAACATCAATCGTCTGGATCGAAACTCCGGCCAATCCGACGTGGGATGTGTTTGATATCAAAGCGGCTGCGGAAATCGCCCATGACGCCGGTGCCTGCCTATGTGTGGATAGCACGGTGGCAACGCCGGTAACCACCCGTCCCCTGAAACTTGGCGCTGACATTGTATTTCACTCTGCCACCAAATATTTCAACGGCCATAGCGATGTCCTGGCCGGGGCGCTGGTCACGGCCAAGCTTGATGAACGCTGGCAGGAAATCGGCCAGATCAGAAAACTGGTCGGCGGTATTTTGGGGTCATTCGAAGCCTGGCTTTTGCTGCGCGGTATGCGAACCCTGTTTGTGCGTGTTGAACAGGCCAGCCAAAATGCCTTGAAATTGGCCCGCCATTTTGAAAAACACCGCAAAGTTGAGGCGGTTCTTTATCCGGGGCTTGAAAGTCATCCAGCCCACGACATCGCCAAACGGCAAATGACCAACGGTTTTAGCGGCATGATGTCGGTTTTGGTCAGGGGCGGGGCCGAAGAGGCCAAAAAGGTTGCAACCTCAACTAAAATATTTACCCCGGCAACTTCGCTTGGTGGTGTTGAAAGCCAGATTGAACACCGCGCATCGGTTGAGGGGCCTAACAGCAAAGTTCCCAAAAACCTGCTGCGACTATCCGTTGGCATCGAAAGCGCTGATGATTTAATCGCCGATATGGAACAAGCGCTTAAGGCAATCTGACCAAGCAATCTGATTAGCTGTAATCAGGGGGTTTTGTCGGCTACTTCCGGATTAATGACATTGATTGGGGATCCCGCTGCAAAGGCAATCACCTGATCAAAGATGTCGCTAAACTGAACTTCATATTCTTCTTCAGTCACATAGCCGATGTGTGGCGTGGCAATCAAGTTATCTAAGGATAACAAGGGGTCGTCAGGATTTCTCAGCGGTTCTTCATCAAACACATCAATTGCAGCTTTGCCCGGCCGCCCCGCCTTTAGAGCGGTTGCAAGCGCGCCTTTTTTAATCAGCCCGGCCCGGCTGGTATTTACAAAAGTCGCCGACGGTTTCATAAGGGCAAGATCATCGACTGTAACGATGCCGCGTGTGGCATCTTTAAGGCGCATGTGAAGAGTTATAACGTCGCTGGTTTCAAAAAACTCCTCTTTGCTTTCAGCCGCCTCATAGCCTTCTTCTTTTGCGCTTTGACGCGAAGCTTCGCGCGCCCAGACTAAAACCCGCATGCCAAAAACCTTGCCGTAGCGGGCAACTTCCCGGCTTATCCGGCCATAGCCATAAATACCAAGCGTTTTGCCGCGCAAGGTGGTGCCGACACCGATCTGCCAGGTACCGCTTTTTAAGGCGATCATCTGTTGCGGTATCTGCCGGGCGGCAGCCAGGATTAATCCCCAGGTCAATTCAGCAGTTGCATATGACGGCGTGCCGGCATGTTGATCCGAACACAAGAGAATGCCGTTTTTTGTACAGGCCTCAACATCAATATGGGGATAGACACTGCGCTGGCTGATCAGTTTTAGATTGGGCAGGCGGTCGAGCAATTCGGCGCGTATTTGGGTTCGTTCGCGTATGAGAACCAGGACCTCGGTATCGTGCAGGCGATCGGCAAGCGCATCTGCCTCCTGAACGTGATCATTCCAGATGGTAATGTCATGGCCGTTAAGTTTGGCAAAGCAGGGCAGGGTTTTGAGTGTATCGTGATAATCGTCGAGGATGGAAATTTTCATAAAGCAGGTTCCCGAATTTCATGCTGACTGTGCCGCTATGAAGCCTTTGATAAGATTTGTAATTTCCGCGGGTTTGTCTTCCATGGCAAAATGCCCGCATTCGGCCAGGATGTGAAGAGTTGAACCTGGAATGTCGCCATGGAGCCGATGAGCCCCGTCAGGTGTCTGCCAGCTATCGTTTTCGCCCCAGATAATCTGAACAGGCATTTCCGCCAACTCCTGCAGGCGATGATCAATCTCTTCAGTATGACGGCTATCATAATGGCGCACCTGGTGTTGAAAAAAACTGGCCTGGCCAATAGGTCCGGAAATGGCCTCAAGATATTGCGCCAACGCTTCTTTTTTCATTTTCTCCTTATTATAGACAGCGGTCAATATCTGGTCGCCAAAACTTTTGCGGTGCTCGCTATCGGATGTAGCGGTCAGTGCTTCAAGTCCTGACTTTATTCGTTCCCGCCATGTTACCGACGGCCAGCTGTCGTAACTGACGGTGTCGATAAGTGTCAGTGATTGCACCATCTTGGGATAGAAAATGGCAAACCGCATTCCGATAGCCCCGCCGATGTCGTGGGAGACAATATGGGCACTGTCCAGTTTCCAATAGGTCATTAATCCGCGCAGGATATCAATCTGGGCGCTGACTGATGTATCGATCGAGGGATCCCGCGGGCGTTCGGAACGTCCGAAGCCTAATAGATCGAAGAGATGCACGCGATAGCCAGCCTCCTCCAGAGCCGGTGCCACGTTGCGCCAGATGTAAGAATGCGACGGTGTTCCGTGGATCAGAATAATTGGGTTGCCCTCACCGTGAATGCCACAGGCGATCCTCTGGCCGTTAATGACCACGTTACTGGTGAGCAACTCCATGACTTTGTTCTCCTGTTCGGGCTTGATACAATATGCACATTCACACAGCAGTCTGGAGAATAAACCCTCCAAATTGTTTTATATGAGTGGAAATACCACTATAGTTTTAATTCTTCCGCCGTACTCGAAAACTCTCACCGCAAACAGAAGCCGTTCTTTATGGAATTTATCTGGATACCGATCTCCATCCTTGGAGCCTTGATGCAGGCGGTCAGAACCGCTGCACAAAAGGACCTCAACCAAAATCTGTCGATCATGGTGACAACTTACGTGCGTTCATTGTTCGGCATGCCGGTGCTTGTTTTGTTTCTGGTCGCTGTGATGGTGTCAAGCGGCGAAACTATGCCGGTTTTGTCGCCCACATTTTTGCTTAATTCACTTGCCACCGCACTTTCCCAGTTAGCTGCAACCTGGCTTCTTATCTATTTGTTTAGTTTGCGAAATTTTGCCGTTGGTACAACGTTGACAAAAACTGATGTAATGATGACGGCAGTCCTAGGATCTCTGTTGTTTTCAGAAAGCATAAACCTGCTGGGTTGGGTGGCAATTATACTGACGCTCTCCGGGGTTCTGATTTTGGCAGTTGCCCGCATTGGCCTGCGCGGTTTGATCGGGACAAACGGTGGCGGGGGGGCAATTCAGGCGATTTTGTCCAGACCCACACAGGTGGGTCTGGCAACCGGCTTTTGTTTTTGCCTGTCCTATCTTTTTCTGCGCGAAGCCAGCTTGTCCCTTAGCCAAGGCAACTTTGCCTATCGCGCCGGTTGGACGGTTGTTAGCGTAACCGCCATGCAGGTGTTGCTCCTCGGCGGCTGGCTCCTCGTTCGTGAGCCCAGGGGGCTACTGCAAATGTTTACCCACTGGCGTTTATGCTCGTTCATCGGTCTAACCAGCGCCATTGGCTCGATTTGCTGGTTCACCGCAATGACGCTTGAAAATGCATCCTACGTAAAGGCGGTCGGTCAAATCGAAACCGTATTTACCATTGCCATTTCAACGATGTATTTCCGGGAACGTATCAGTGGGCGCGAGTTTTTTGGCATTGCTGCTATAATTGCCGGGGTACTGGTATTTCTGCTGTAATCTTCGGCAGAAACCTTTTTAGGGAAGCAACCTGATAAATGCGCACTCTGGTCAGTCAACTTTTTCGCTGGTACGAAACGCGAAGTGAACCCTTTCCGGGGCCTCAGCCGGAAAAGCCGCCGACGACGCTGCTGCGGTTCATTATGCATTATGTGCGCCCTTTTCGCGCCCTTATTCTGGCGAGCTGTATTTTAGGAACCATTGTTGCCCTCGTAGAGGTTTCGCTGTTTGGCGCCGTTGGCCGCATCGTTGATTGGCTCGGTGAGGCAGACAGGCAGACGTTTTGGCAGGACTACAGCACCTGGCTCATCGCCCTGGGATTGGTCATTCTCATCGTTTTACCGGTATTGAAATTTTTTCATCAAACAGTTCTGCATCAAGGAATTATTGGTAATTTCGCCATGCGCAACCGCTGGCAGGTTCACAGATATTTATTGCGTCAGAGCATGGCATTTTTTCAAGATGATCTGTCCGGGCGAGTGGCCGCGAAGATGATGCAAACCTCGATAAGTGTGCGCGATACGGTTTTAAATATCATCGAGATGGTGCTCTATGTCAGCGTCTTTTTCACCGCATCCCTGGTATTGTTTGCCTCAAGCGATATTCGCCTTACCGCACCCATGATCCTGTGGTTGATCGGTTATTTGTTTGCCTTGGGGTATTTTATTCCCCGCTTGCAGAAAATCTCCATGGAGCAGGCTGAACATCGCTCATTGGTAACTGGACGCATTGTTGATAGTTACGCCAACATCAGTGTCGTAAAGATGTTCGCTCATGCCGAATTTGAAGATGCCTACGCGCGTGCCGGCATGGAGGAGTTTTTGCACAATGTTCATACGCAGATGCGGTACTCCACATTATTGAACTTCTCACTCATTTGTTTGAACAGCGCTCTTTTATTCTCGGTTTCCGCCCTAGCGATATGGCTGTGGACCCAGGAGGCGGTGACGGTTGGCGCTATTGCTTTTTCAACCGGGCTGGTTTTGCGTCTTCACGGCATTTCGCAATGGATATTGTGGGAAACATGGGAATTATTTGAAAATATTGGCGTCGTTCAAGACGGTATGGAGACCATTGCGCGCGACCAAACGGTTGTAGATGCACCCGATGCGGTTGAACTGGAAGAGGTCAAGGGTGAGATTAGCTTCAGTCACATTCATTTTAATTATGGCAAGGTTAGAGGCAGTGTTGAGCGCGGGGTAATTGAAGATTTGTCTCTTACAATTAACGCTGGCGAAAAAATCGGCCTTGTTGGTCGTTCCGGGGCAGGAAAATCGACACTCGTCAATTTGTTGTTGCGCTTTTACGATTTGGAAGGTGGCCATATTTTTGTTGATAAACGGGATATTACCTCGGTAACTCAAGACAGTCTGAGATCGCATATCGGCGTTGTGACTCAGGATACCTCTCTTTTGCATCGTTCCGTTCTCGATAATATTCGATATGGTTGCCCCGATGCCAGCCGCGAGGAAGTTATTGAGGCCGCGCGCCGCGCTGAAGCCGATGAATTCATCAACGAGCTGGAGGATATGACCGGCCGCAAAGGTTTTGACGCCCATGTTGGCGAGCGCGGCGTAAAACTATCCGGCGGTCAGCGCCAGCGCATAGCCATTGCCCGTGTTCTTTTGAAAGATGCACCCATCCTTATTCTTGATGAAGCCACAAGTGCACTGGATTCGGAGGTTGAAGCAGCCATTCAGGAAAACCTCTATAAACTTATGGAAGGTAAAACGGTTGTCGCCATTGCCCATCGGCTATCGACCATCGCTGCTATGGACCGATTGATAATTATGGATGAGGGCCGGATCGTGGAGCAGGGTTCACACCAACAACTGCTTGAAAAAGAGGGCATTTATTCCAGCTTATGGGCGCGCCAGTCCGGTGGGTTCCTCTTGCCGGAAAACTCAATCTAACTTTCGGTTTTCGCCATGTTTTATTGGACTGTTTAGCCCGGGTTTTGAACAACAAGTCAGGCAACTGTGATTTAACCGCCGGTAACACTCATATGCCGCGACACCGATGGTGCTTTGCGATCACGGTCAATTATGAAGTCATGACCTTTCGGTTTTCGCAGAATAGCTTCATCGATTGCTGCATAAAGTGGGTCGTTACTTGTAGAAGATCGCAGCGGCGCCCGTAAATCAGCTGCATCTTCCTGGCCCAGACACATATACAAGGTTCCGGTGCAGGTGATTCGCACGCGATTGCAGCTTTCACAGAAATTGTGGGTCATCGGTGTGATAAAGCCCAGGCGGCCGCCGGTTTCCTTAACTTCTACATACCTGGCCGGCCCGCCGGTCTTATAGGGGATATCTACAAGCGTCCAATTATCCATCAGGTTGGCCCGCACAACCGAAAGAGGCAGATACTGGTCAGTCCGATCACCCTCAATATCGCCCAGAGGCATTGTTTCGATGAGCGTAAAATCCATGCCGCCGCCGTGCGCCCAGCGGATCATTTCGTCAATCTCATCATCGTTGACGCCTTTTAGAGCCACGGCGTTAATCTTGATCCTGAGGCCGACATTCTGCGCAGCCTCAATACCGGCATAGACTTTTTCCAACTCGCCCCACCGGGTGATTGCGCGGAATTTATCGGCATCAATGGTATCCAAAGAGACATTGAGACGGCGGATGCCGCAATCATACAGTTCATGCGCAAACCGCGTGAGCTGGCTACCGTTTGTTGTCATCGTAAGCTCTTCAAGGGCCCCGGTTCCAAGATGGCGCGAAAGCGATTTGATTAACGACATCAAGTTCTTGCGAACCAAAGGTTCGCCCCCGGTCAACCTGATTTTTTTGATGCCCTTATCGACAAACGCCGAGCATAACCGATCCAACTCCTCAAGTGTTAAAAGGTCACGCTTGGGCAGGAACGTCATGTTTTCAGACATGCAATACACGCAACGGAAATCGCAGCGGTCGGTGACCGAGACCCGGAGATAAGTGACGGCACGATCAAAAGGATCAATCATGTTGCTCGCTGAAGCAGCGATCCCGGAGAATTTCATGTCATCGGGCGGTAAAAAGTCGTTCAAATCGGCTCTCCCGTCTACAGGTGTATCGCACTTTTCGGCGATTTAAAAAGCATGTTATTACGTATACCGGAATTGGACAATGGCACACTTTGTCATAAATCAAACAACAATTCAAAATCGGCACAATCACAAAAAAATTTTCTGATGTTATCTGGTTTTACCAGTGTATTGGCTGAAATCCGCCTTAAGTTGTCGCATTGGAGCCCATATTTTCCGCCGGTCAAACCGGAAAATATTTCATAGTACGGAAATCTTACCACACAGGTAGGGTTTTGAGTTGCAGTCAACTGGGCGCTACTTTAGAGTTATTGTCAAAATAAATACATGGTGAGCCGGGTTTTGCTAATTTTGGCGAATTTCGCCCAAAAATGCGCAACGGCTACCATGAAAAGCGGCAAGGGCAAGGGGAGGAAATGGCTGCTGTGAAAGAACTGCCGGAATCCGGCATTGCTGAAGAGGATCTGTTACGGGCGCAACTGTACCAGATGCTGTCGCATTTTCTTGGCAATCCGCCTTCCGAAAAAGATCTTGCCAATTTGGCCGCCATGAATGGTGATGAATCACCTTTGGGTGAGGCCATAGCCAGCCTTGCAAAAATTGCCGCCAAAACCGACGTCGCCCTGGTTGCTCAGGAATATCATGATTTGTTTATTGGCGTCGGGCGCGGTGAATTATTGCCTTACGGCTCCTATTATCTTACGGGTTTTTTGCACGAAAAGCCGCTGGCAAATTTGCGCAATGATATGACGCGGTTGGGAATTGCACGGCGGGAAACCGTCAAGATTCCAGAAGACCATATTGCCGCAATTTTCGAAATGATGGCCGGATTGATTACCGGAAAATATGGCACTGTTTTTGATTTGGATGAGCAGCGGGAGTTTTTTCACACCCACATAGGTTCCTGGGCGAGCCATTTTATGTCGGACCTTGAAGCGGCAAAATCATCGATTTTATACGCCTCGCTGGGAACAATAGGACGCATATTTCTCGAAATTGAGGAGGTTGCGTTTACGATGGAATAGGTTGCATCGCCGGGCATATGCCGCGGTGTGATTTTAAGAAGCCAGGCCATCTGGTTAGTGGCCTGGATGATGTATCGCGTAAAAGAAAACCAAACAAAAAGGAGGAGCGCTAAATGTCTAAAAAAGGACAAACAGCCAAAGCTGATCGCCGGGGCTTTTTAAAGCTTGCCGGGGTAGGGGCTTTGACTGGTGGAGCGATGGTCGCGATGGGTAAGTCACCAGCCAAGGCCAGCGAGAAACCTGTTAAGTCAACAGGGCTTTATCGCGAAACCGATCACGTGAAGACTTACTACGAAAGCACAAGGTTTTAGTTCTAAGCCGAGCACCCGGTAAAATCGGGAGCTTCGGGCTAATGCCTTAAATAATAAAACTGTCTTTGCAAGGAAACGCTCAAGAAATTGGGTATTGAAATTTAGGAGAATAATTATGCTTAGGAAGAAGACCGGCGGGATGGCGATAGGCTCCCGTTTGTCATCAGCCCTAAAGGATGTTGCATCCGAGACGATTGACAGGCGTACGTTCCTGCGTCGTTCCGGCCTCGCCGTAGGTGGTATGGCCGCAGCAGCAAGCTTTACGGGCAGCATGGTGGAAAAAGCTGAAGCAGCCAGCCATACCAGTGGTATTGAGGTCGTAAAATCGGTCTGCACTCACTGTTCAGTCGGGTGTACCGTTCTGGCTGAAGTTCAAGGCGGTGTATGGATTGGCCAGGAGCCGGGTTATGATAGCCCGTTTAACCTCGGTGCCCATTGCGCTAAAGGAGCCTCGGTTCGAGAACACGCCCATGGCGAGCGCCGTTTAAAATTCCCGGTAAAATTGGTTGGCGGCAAATGGCAGCGTGTCAGTTGGGATGATGCTATCAACGAGATCGGCGACCAAATGTTGCAGATCCGTGAGACCTCTGGACCGGATTCGGTTTACTGGCTCGGCTCAGCAAAGCATTCAAACGAACAGGCTTATTTGTTCCGCAAGCTTTATGCCTTCTGGGGCTCCAACAATGGTGACCATCAGGCGCGTATTTGTCATTCAACCACGGTTGCCGGTGTTGCCAATACCTGGGGCTACGGGGCAATGACGAATTCGTATAATGATATTCACAACAGCAAGTCCATCTTCGTCATTGGCGGCAATCCGGCAGAGGCACATCCCGTGTCGTTGCTGCATCTGCTCAAAGCCAAGGAAGTGAACAATGCTCCGGTGATTATCTGCGATCCGCGCTTCACTCGCACGGCTGCCCACGCCACTGAATATGTGCGCTTCCGTCCTGGTGCCGATGTTGCTTTGATCTGGGGTATTCTTTGGCATCTGTTTGAAAACGGCTGGGAAGATAAAGAATTTATCCGCCAGCGCGTTT